>CACXFL010000048.1 GCA_902766925.1 uncultured bacterium
CTTCTTACTGGATCTGCAAACATTCTTCTTCTTCCAACACTCGCTGATTCTCTGGTTGGAAGAATGATGATACTTTTTCTTTATCCTTTTAGTCAAACTGAGTTTAATCACTCTAATTTTTTGATAGAGCCTTTAATTCTTATTTTAAATTAAAAAATTTTAAACATGATTTTGACTTAAATAGTAGTATACGACAATCTTCTTTTCCTGAACTTTCTTTAAATAAAGAAATAAATAGTTCAAGATGGTTTGATTCTTACCTTACTACTCTTTTAACACGAGATATCAAAGATATTTCTAATATTTCAAAATCGTCTGATATGTATAACATGCTTAGAGTTCTTGCAGGAAGAGTCGGTTCTCTTATATATGAAAGTTCTCTTGCAAGAGATTGTAATATGAATGTGATGAGTTTTAGAAGATATAGAAACATCTTAGAAAATATGTTTGTTATTCAACGTGTTCATCCTTGGTTTAAAAACATAGGTAAAAGGTTTGTAAAATCAAGTAAGAATTATTTTATTGATACTTTTATGCTTTGCTATATTTTATCTCAAGATTTATCTTCACTTAAACAAAATGATCCTTCTAGTTTTGGTCATATTGTAGAAAATTTTGTATTCACAGAACTTTTAAAAAATATAGATTCATCCATCAAACTATATCACTTTAGAACTCAAGATAACAAGGAAGTAGATTTTGTGTTAGAAAAAGATAATAATTCTCTTATAGGGATAGAGGTTAAATCAAAAACAGAGGTTACAGATAAAGATTTTGAAGGACTTAAAGTTTTAAAATAACTAGTAGGTCATTCATTCAAATGTGGAATAGTACTGTATCCAGGAAAAACAACGCTACCTTTTTCTTCAGATATGTATGCAGTATCTATGTGTGAACTATGATTCTTATATCTTATAAAGAAGTAATAATACAACCACTAGGTTTTACACCTTACTACTATTTCAAGACCTATTGGTATAATAATATATAAAAGTTATATTACAATACCTACCGAGACTATCTACTCAGATAATGACTCTCACCCGTTATATATATACTTTTTTTGTAGAACTATATTTACCTGCATCAAAAAATATATGATGATCATTTTCTAAAGAAATAATCACTTCACTTTTCCCTTGGAACCATCTTATACCCTATTCTTCTATTTTTGTTTTTTATAACTTAGTGTTTTTCTTTCTAAAAATTTATCCTACTCGAAAAACTTTTGTTTTTAAGTTTTTTTTCGAGTAGAGGCCTATTTAAAATATAAAAACTCATGAATTTTCCGGAGTTTTTATATTACAACATAAAAACTCTGTACTTTTCCGTTTTTTTTATAATATCCTTAGTATAGGAGATAGTACATGATTATAGATAGACCACAATACGTAAAAGAACTCCTATCATTTAAGGATAGTGATATTATCAAGGTTATCACAGGTGTTCGTCATTGTGGAAAATCCACACTTATGGAGCTCTACAAAGATGCTCTACTAAAACAAGTCACAGATAAAAAACAAATTCAGTTTATAAAATTAGAAGAAATAGAAAGTCAACTACCCATCACCTAAAGGTGAATAGGCTTGTAACTACCTCAGTTGTACAAACGACATTACAATCTCAAACTCAACTCTTATATGAATTTAAACCAAAGACACAAAGACCAACCATTCTTAATATATAAGTAATAGTACTTCTGTTTTTTTTTAATACTACCCCAATATATCAATTCGTTAGATATAAGATTTTATATAGTTGTATAAGATATTATAACCTGAGATTAGCTATTATCAATTAGCTATTCTGTAACAGAAGTATCATCTTGATTAAGGGAAGAAAGTTTCCATTCACTTACAGATACATTAGGACGGCGTCTACTCCAAGTAATACTTCCTACTACCGCTTTAGTATCTGCTGTTTCTTCCTGATCTTCATGGTAGAACTCTTTGATGGTATAACGATAAGATCCAGGAGGAAGTCTTAGAAGTTTAGAACTACCGTTACTAATCAAAAACTCTGTTTCACTTGTTACAGCGTCTGTTAGATATGAAGAGATATCTTTTGAATAATCTATATCTTTTTCCTGTCCTGATTGATACAAAGAGCAGGTTACATCTTGGGTTTGTCCTACAATATCCAATGATCTAGCAATAGAGAAAGTTTTACTATCTTGAAACATAGGATTCCAGCAAGCACATACGTCTGAGTTTTCTGCACTTAGTCCTCTACCAACTATAGCCATACTTTGTTCTGCAATGGTACGGGCTACACTTTCCTCTGGTTGAAGACTCACTGTAAAATAGTTGGTATTTACTTGAGATTTAGGAAACCTTACAGAAAATAGTCCTAGATTTGAAGTTCGTTCCATCAAGCTTTTTAAAAAATCTATTTCAGAAAAAGCTTTACTTACTCCAATACTAGAAAGTTCATATCTTGTTTTATTATCTGTAGTAGAGTTACAAAGTTTATCTTTCCATTCCTTTGACATTACGATTGGTATCTCTTTAACATCTGAATTATCCAGTACATTACAAAATACCGAAAATTTTTCTTTAAGCTCTGTTCCAATATCAGCTACCTTTTTCCCATATTTTCCAAGCTCTATATCAAAGGTAGTTTCAAGTTCTACCTTTTTAGCCATAGAAGGATTAAGATATTCATCTTTTACGGAGTTTATCTTTTCTACAATAGCAGCCAGTTGATTTGTGATAGCTATCTTTCTAGCTAATAGATAAGGATGCCTGTTCCATCTTCTTATAGCAAGACGTCTAATATCATCTAATTCTTTCAAAACTATTTCTGCATCTACATTTTCTATCTCACACTTCCAAGATCCAGCCTCATATTTAAAATTACAATCTGGAGATACTGTAGATAACCACGATTCTACTACTTCTCTACTGCCAGAAGAAAGTTGTTCCCTCTTACATAAAGAGTCTACATCCGTAACAGGAATATGTTTAAGTTTAGGAGAACTTATAACAGATTTATCGATCACTATAGTAGGAATTAATTCTTTGATATCATCTTTTTGTTCACTAGCTTCTTCATTCTTAAACAAGGATCTTTCCTCGTATTTAACTATAGCAGAATGATTACCGTAAACTGAGCTAAAATTTACTTTCCAACGAAGAGGTTGATTTCTTGTTTTATTAATACAAAAAGATTTATCAAATTCTACACCTGAATCGTCTGTACTTCCTTCAAATTTTAATTTTTTAAAATTTGAAGGACTGACTATTTGGGTAGTATTAGCACTATCAGGTACCTCGACAGTCACTGTACAACTAAAGACTGC
Source organism: uncultured bacterium (assembly GCA_902766925.1). Classification (GTDB taxonomy): domain Bacteria; phylum Bdellovibrionota_B; class Oligoflexia; order Oligoflexales; family CACXFL01; genus CACXFL01. The sequence continues at coordinate 3,302 of CACXFL010000048.1, forward strand.
AATTATAAAAAAATAGCTCAAAGGATATATAATCCCTGTTGATCTAATCAAATTGAATCTTTTGGATAGCAATGTCCACAATTTCATAAAAACCACCTACGGCTGGACTAGATTTTTCTACAGTCCATGACAAAGGTTGACAACGTTTTAACACATATCTATGAAGCTCTTCCCCGGAACTATCTTTAGCTATAATAGTAATATCTCCAAGTACATTATGTTCAACTTCTCTACTCTTTGCCCAAAGATATAAAGAAGGTTCAGCTACAAAATTTCTCTCTAAAGAAATCTTAAAAAAACCACTGTTATCCTTAGCACTCAGAGCTTCATCCAAGCCTTTAATTTTAGAAAAAGCTCCGTAGTTTACTCCATCTATCTCTACGGTATGGATAACGTTCTTTTCTTTATAAGCAGCTACTGATGATTTTGTAAAGACATAAAAAGACACTACCCCGACAAATACCGGTAGCAGTATCGCACATATTTTACGAGTTAAACTCATTCCAAATTCCTAATAACACAGGGAAATTCCCTCTATCCCCATTATACCAATAATCTATATAAAATAATAGCCTAAGAGCAAATTTTATTCAATATACCAGAAACCTATATTTTAATCAAAATATAGGATTAAAAGCATTCTATTCTCATCCTGATATTAGATCTCAAATATTCAAAAATATAAAGATTAAATATAAGATTCTTTGATTCTTCATCATAAAATCTAAAGCTACCCTAAGATTCTAAGTATTTTAAAATAGTACTGGCGGAAAACAAGCAACACTCTTTTCTAGATGTTTTATCACGGAAAGGAATAAATACTAAAAGTTCATCATCTATTGGTAAAGTATTATCATCAGAACTCATAGCACTGATATAGTCTTTAATAACAGTTTTTGCTTCTATCAAAGATTTACGATAAATCTTTTTCAAAAGAATTGAGGTAACAGCTTTCGACAAGGCACATCCAGATCCTGTGAAGTGAATATCTTCTATATAGGAGCCTTCGGTACCTGGATCTTTTTTTATTGACAGGTATATATCAAAACTATCTCCACAGCTTTGATTCTGGGCATTAAGTTCTACATCGAATGTATCAGGACGTTCAAAATGAAAAGCTGATTCATTATGTTCTAGTATTATTTTTCTATATAGATTTTGATCCATCGGCTACCTACTACTTTTTTGAAAACAAAATGTGTATATTAGTTAATTCTTCTACTAAACTATCTATATCATCTTGGGTATTATATATCCCCAAAGAAGCTCTAAGGCATCCAGGAACTTTTAAACTATTAAGTAGTAAAGATGCACACTGCATTCCAGATCTCAGACAGATGTTTTTTTCTCCCAGCAAAAATCCTACATCATGGCAGTGAATACCTTTTATGTTAAACGAAATAATAGAGCTTAAAGATCTATCCTCTTTGCTATTAGGGTATTCTATAAGATTTACAAAATCTAGCTGTTTTAGTCTTTGAATAAGATAAGCTAGGTTTTCTTGGTTTATAGTATGAAATTTATCTACTCCTATAGATTCAATATAATCTATAGCATAACCTATAGATATGATATCAAGTACCGGCTGAGTTCCTATCTCAAATCTATGATAATTATCAAAACATGTAACTATTTTATCCATTGTGTTTATATCCACTTTTAATGTAGAGTTTTCTAAACTAGTTACATCTATTTTTAGATCTGAAACAGTTCCTCCACCAATAATAGCAGGAAGCATATCATTTATAATCCTGTCTGACACATATAAAACACCTGTATTTCCGATAGCAAACATCTTATGAGACGAGATAACTAAAAAATCTAGATCAAGATCTTTAATATCTATCTTTACACTGAGTGGTGCTTGAGCTGCATCTACAAAAACTAGAATATCACGCCTGTGTGCTTCTTTGATAATTATTTTAATATCTTCTAAATTAATTCTTCCGTATACATTTCCTACTAGTGACAGGGATATTAATTTTACTCTATCATCTATTAAAGACAGTACCGATTCTAGGTAATTTCCTTTAGTAATATCTGCTATTTTTAAAGATCTATCGAATGATTTAGCTACCAGTCTCATCCATGGAAGAATATTTGAATGGTGTTCCTCATTTGTTACTAGAATCGATCCATCAGTTCCAAGAACCCTATCAACATATCCGTAAGCTACAAGATTAATAGCACTGGTAGCATTAGGTGTAAAAATTATAGAATTAGATCCACCTAAACATCCTAAAAATGATGCTAGCTTTTCTCTTGTAGTATTTACAAGGTATTCAGTATTTTCTGCATTTTGTCCAAACCCTCTTGAAAGAGTTGATATATATGATCCAGATATTTCTTCCATTCTATCTAAAACATATTTAGGTTTTAATGAGGTAGCAGCAGAATCTAGATAAACTAAATTCTGATCTAAGATTTTAAAATCACTTCTATACTTATCTGTCATTTTTTCTATCCTGAATACTTTCCTCGTTTTGCCTCTAACATAATATATTAATATCTAAAATCCAGTAAAATATGCACTCTACGGATAAAATCAATCAACTTATTGATGGTATTACTAAAAATCAATAAGATTTTTTTAGTAGCAATTAATCTAAATCAAAACATGTATTAGATTATTTATATAGTTAATCTATATTATTGATTATTTATTATGCATATAGGATTGACAAAGTTTACGGGTTATGGTTAGAGACTTTGGTAAACTTTGCATGCGATGATTTATTCTAGAGTACAAATATGGTTCGTGTCTTAGATATTAGTATTATATCTTTTTGTATATTATTCTCATCTTTCTTTCTGAAAGCTGATGAACTATACGCTCAGGATGACAGTAGCAAAGAACAAGATCTTAATACCGAACCACAGTACTCATATGAACTTCCATATGAAGAAAGAGAAGATGTAAGAATTCGTTCGATAGAGACTCAAACATTTCTACTA
>CACXFL010000049.1 GCA_902766925.1 uncultured bacterium
ACTTTCGTTACTACTCTCCGTTTAAAAAGTTTATTTCCCTGTATGATACCTTACCTCATGAAGTAATACTAATTGTAGCTTCTACTCCTGTATAATAATTTATAAAGCAAATACCCTTAATCAAAAAAGTCTCCACTACCTACAAGATAGTGGAGACTTTTAGCTCGCGGATCGGATCTATTTTTCTTCTTTTATAGCTTTAATCAAAGCTTCTTCACTGATAGCTGAAAGATATCTTTTACCGTTTATATAAACTGTTGGAGTAGCTGATACATCTGAAGATTTACCAACATCTTTTGCATGTTTTAGATAAATACCAGCTTCTTCACTCTTCAAACAAGCTTCAAAAGCTGATTGGTCAAGTTTAGCTTTACTAGCAAAATCTTTAAGACTATCAGCACTTAACATTCTTTGGTTTTCAAAGGCTAGATCATGATATTGCCAGTATTTTCCTTGCTTATTTGCACAAAATCCAGCTTTAACAAAATCAGCATCAAGTTCTGAAGAAGAAAGGGTAAAAGGAACAAATACAAAATGGAATTTTTCTTTCTTTAGAACTTTATGAACTACATCGTTAAAATGTTTACAGTGAACACATCCATAGTTACCAAACTCTACCAAAGTAATTTTAGAGTTTTTATCTCCTGTTTCAGGGAACCCAGAAGTATCTATATTTGTAACTGGGGATATAGGTTTAGAAATAAGAAGTTTAAATTTTTCTTGTTTCTTTAATTTTTCTACTAAAGCGGTTCTTTTTTCCATAATCTTTTGTTTCTTTAGTATATCTTTAATCTGAGGTTTTATCTGATCCAAAGTATAGGTAGCAGGAATAGAAGACTTATTATCATTGTAGAACTTTTTAATTTCTCTTTCAGATGGATCGGATATTTTTAACTCTTTATCTTGAGCTTCTTGAACACTTATTTTTTTCTTTTTAGCTATTTTTTCAAAATATTCATTTAAAATATAATCATCAATAATAGCAGAAACCATATCGTAATTTTTTAGTTCAGCTTCATACAATAAATTTCTAGTCGTAAGAGGTAAACTAGATACAGATTTTTTTTGACCTCCGAGTTCAAACAACGGAGAGTCAGATTCTGTATATGCTGATAGAACAAAAGAAGATAGTAAGGCTAGTGACAAAAACAAAAACTTTTTCATAAACTACTCCCAAAAACTAAAATAAGCACCAGATACTGGACTAAAAGATAGTCCGCACCCTTCAATCGCAACCGACCTAGTTATGATACCTACAATGTTTTTGTATTACCAGTTTTTTTTAACTTATTTAATTCATTGAAACTATATTCAACATCTGCAACTCTATAAGGATCGTACATCTCTCTTCTTATCTTCCATTCATTTCCTTCTTTTATCCAATAGAGAGTTTTTCTACCTGTAAAATTAGATCTTCTATCTCCATGAAACTCTTGATTCATCATACTTACAGCGTATTTTGAATGAACAAATACTTTAATGGAGGATAGTTTAACATCCATATTTCTGTAACTAGAGAAAATACTTTTTTTATAATCTCGATACTGATCCTTGTTTCTTCCCTCATACCTAAAAGATGAAGCGTACTGATTCATGTATCCATCTATATTTCTTTGCGACCACATCCTACCCCAAAGCTCGGTAGACCTTCGAATAGCATCTACATCTGAAACTTTATTAACTCCACTAGTTCCATCGGTAATAATCACTATTCCTTGTTGTGGTTTTAACCAATCTGCAAGTTTTATAATATCATCATTATAAAAAGCTACACACCCTTCAGTAACGTGAGCTTCTTGAACTCTTTCGTTATTAATAACTCCATGTAACCAAATTCCATGTCCAGTCTTTTTTTCTACCCTGTCCATTGGATTAGGATAATCTAGAGTTATTGCCATAGGACCGTACTTAGGGTTAAGCTGATCCTTAGTAAGAATAGATTCTGTTAGATAAATACCTTCTGGAGTTTTATTATCTCCCCGTCTTGTCTTATCACCTGATTCTTTACCTATTGCTATCTGAAAAGTAGACAGAGTTTTTGCATCTTTTACATTATCAGGCCAAGTCATAAGAGTTGCTTTGAGTTCTTTTTTATCTACGACCAATATAATAAAATCTTTTAATTTTTCAGAATCTGTCTTTTTTGCAAAACATCTACCGCTTCCACAAACAAGCAGTCCAACCATAATAATTACATATACTGTATACAAAAAAATATTTCTCACAATCTGACTACCTTAAGTTTCAAATGGAACCTGAAAAAATATACACATATATTAATTATCTTCTAATTTTTCTAAAATATACAACACTTTTTGAAAATCTTGAGGAAGTTCTGAACGAAAACATATTTTTTCTTGGGTTCTAGGATGAATTATTCCCAAAAGCCCAGCATGAAGAAGTTGTCTTGGTACTTTTTTTAACACTTCATCCACCACTGGATCTATACTTACAAGTCTTGACATCTTAGCATACAGGGTATCTCCTACCACTGGAGCTCCTATATCTTTTGCATGAACTCTAATCTGGTGAGTTCTTCCTGTATCAAGCCTTACTTTAACCAAGGATAACTTATGATCATAACTGACAATTTTTCTAAAATGTGAGCAAGAATATCTGGCTTTTCTTCCATTTTTGTCCACCAAAATTCTATGCTTTGCTTGTCCTTTAAAATTTAAAATATATCTATCCTCTGGATCGATATTAGTAGTGGTATCAGGAGCAAACCCTTCTAATTCTTTAGAATCTAAGGATTTAAAAGACATCCTGTTAAATTTACTTCTAACCAGATAACTTTCTACATCTACACTCTCTTCCTTAAGATATCCTCCTAAAAGTGCTGTGTATTCCCTCAGATTAGTTTTTTCTTTAAACTGGCAAGCAAGTTTTTTATGTGCCAACTCTTCTTTTGCAAAAACAATAAGTCCTGAGGTATCTTGATCTAATCTATGAACAAGACCAGATCTAGGAACCCGAGAAGAGTCCATCCCATATTTAGATTTAAGATAATAGGCCACAGCTTCAACCAAGGTAGGATTATCCTTTGTTTTTACCCCTGGATGAACCACAAGACCTGCTGGTTTATCCACAACCAAAATCGATTCATCCTCATAAACCACATTTATTGGATACTCTTTTGGTTCTATGTGTTGTTCCTGATTGAATAGATCAGATCCTAGATCAAGATCCAGATCAGGATCTAGATCTTGATCCTGATCTTGGTCAAACTCAGGATTTATCCCCACTGGATTCGTTTCTATTTGAATTTGAGATCCTATCTTTTTATCTATAAATTGAACCGATATAATATCTCCTACACATACTTTGTATGAATTTTTTTTAACCTGAGAGTTTACCTTAACTATTCCTTTTTCTATAAGAGATACCAGCTTAGATCTTGAAAGATCAGGATAGTTTTCAGCTAAAAAAACATCTAGTCTTTTTAGAGCATCTTTTTCACTAACTTGTAAAACTTTTGATAAACTCATACAAAATCTTTATATTCAAGTATTTAATTAATACTCTGTTTACTTTAATACTTTTCGGTTGCATACTTAATAGTATTGACTCTTGAGTAATACTCAAGACCAAGATGTATTTCAAGTAATTTTTAGATTGGTGCAGATTATGAGTTGGACATATTTTCATTGGAGCGTATTTTTAATCAGTGTAGTTATCCTTTTAGGATTAGATCTTTTTATTTTCCATAAATCAGAGAGAATTCAATCTTTTAAGGAATCTTTACTTTGGACTCTATTTTGGTGTAGTTGTTCCTTAGCATTTAATTTGTTTATTTATTTTACTTCAGATGCAACTCAAGCTGTAACTTATCTGACAGGATATCTTGTAGAGTGGTCACTATCCATAGATAACGTTTTTGTATTTGCTGTAATATTTTCTTATTTTCAAATTCCTGAACAATACCAATACCGTACACTGTTTTGGGGAATAATTGGAGCCATGGTAATAAGGCTTGCCTTCATTTTTATAGGAATAGAACTTGTATCCAGTTTTTCCTGGATGATGTTAATCTTTGGAATATTTCTTATATATACCGGAATTAAAATGCTTGGATCTTCTTCCAAAGAAGATCCTGAAGCAAATCCTGTGTTGAAGATAGCAAAAAAATTTCTTCCTATCTATCCAGGTACCAGTCCTCATTTTTTCGTTAGAGAAAACAATAAAACCTATATATCTAAACTATTTTTAGTACTCCTTGTTATTGAAAGTAGTGATGTTATGTTTGCTGTAGATAGTATCCCAGCTATTATAGGAATTAGTTCCGATAGATTTATTGTATACACTTCAAACGTATTTGCTATTTTAGGACTTAGATCCTTGTATTTCCTTCTATCACGAATGATAGCAAGTTTTTCTTATTTAAAATACGGACTGTGTGGAATCTTGTGCTTTATAGGAGTCAAGATGGGATACGAGTATATAGCAGATAAACACCTTGTATCTCCTCTGGGTTCCCTGTGCGTAATTGTTGGTTTGATTAGTTTCTTTGTACTAATTTCTGTACTAGTAAATCGCAAAAACAAAAAACAAAACGAAAATAAACATTAAAATTAATTCGTATATTCAAATCTAGATCAAAGCTCTCACTTATAAACAGAACTTTATACGGATTGCATTAGTTCTTGTTGATAATCCATCAGAGCTTCTCCAAACTCTTCTCTTTGATCAAAAGACATAGAACTTCTGAATCTAGGCATCAGTAAATCTTCTTCAGCAGTAAAATGTTGTTTTATTTTAGAAATTAAATCTTCCAGTAACTTATTATCACAAGTTGATATATCAAGATTTTCTAATTGATTTAAAATATATTCTTGGTTAGCTTGTTCTTTTTGAACCCATGATGATACTGTAAAAATAGCTTGAGCTTCAGGATAAATATAATCTTTTTCTATTTGGAAATGAATACTAAGTTCTTTGATAAAAGCAGTAAAAAAATTCTTATTCGTCTTATTTTTACTTTCTAAAATAGACGATATTCTTTGTCTCAATCTGTCATGTTCGCTTTTTATCAAATTCAAGATATCCACTGACATCCTCCACACTAAAAAAATAAATCTAAAATATTTTCCCCACCTCATTACTAAGGAAAACATCCTATAATCAAGTTTTATTAGTTGATATCTACTAGATCATATAAAAAAAAATATCAACCCTTTTATCCTATAAAAATTAAATTTTTTTTAATATTTTTCACAACTTAAACTCTAATCTTTTAGCTACTTTTTTAATCAGGTTATATTTCTTAGGTATCATCATAGAAAGAACAGCTAAGTTTCTTCAGAATTTTTCAGAGATATATGAGTATGGCTTTTATTTATGCTAAAATAGTATACGTAGTTTAAAACCGAGGATAAATTAGAACCGGTTTATTTAGTGAAGAGAGGTCTGATTAAATGATTAAAAAACTTGTTTTTGTTGTAGTTGTAGTTGGGATTTTGTTAGTTTATATACTAACCCATCATGGAAAATCCAATGAAGATACCAGTTTAGAAGAAGGTGAAGAGATTACTCTTGAAAAAACTCAATCAAGCTATGATCAAAGTATAAATGAATCTGAACACAAAGAATTTATAACAAATAATTATACATCAGAAAAACCCAAAGTTTTTAGAAGATCAGATACTAGATCGTCCTTTTCTAATTCTGAGACTGTAAGCACATCTATCAATCAATCTAAGAAAAACCCTAATAAGATAGATCTTTCTAGTTCTACAGAAGTAACAAAAAAAATCCAAGAACTATCCCGCTTTATTCCTACTACCCATGTTCAACTAGCAACCGATAATTCCTCTGTTTTAGATCTAACCCTTGCTCTTAACACTTTAAAACAAGATACCTGTCACTGGGGGGATCTTGATATTATAGCTAAAGATGTAGGTAATTCAGAAATTTTACTTTCAGTTGAACCTATTCTTCCTTCTGATGATTCTCTATCTCCTATAACTGAATTTACTTCACTTAATGTCCTTGAAAAAGGCTCCTTCTATTTTAACCTTCCTAGAGTTTCTACCCCTGTATTTTTAGGACTATACCTATGTAAAGATTCTTCAAACTCTAGACGTTGTAACAATAAATCTTTTCAATCTTTAAATGATTTATTTTTAGTACAAAATAGTGGAGTAAATGTAACTAATCCCAAATATACAAAGGATAAAATATACTTTTTCCAATCTTTTATTCTGACCCATAATGATATTTACATTCTTGATAATACAAAACTTAATAAAAACTCCCAAGAACTTAAAAAGACCCTTCTATCAATTACAGATCTACCTGAGAAAAAAATATCTACTATAATTAAAAGAGTAAAAAATATTAACAAAAATATCCGTAGTGAAAACGTCTCAATTTCTAAACAGACTATAAATTTACTTTTACCAAAAAGATCTGAAGTAGCTTGTAAAAGATAACTTAGTAGTATTTGATTTTAATCTTCTTCTTCTTCTTCGTTTTCATCTTCTTCGTTTTCATCTGAACCGATTATGGTATTAAGATTTATGATTTTTCGCCATTGTTGAAAGTTTATAAGAAAATTATTAAGATTTAAATATTCGTTTTGATACTTATCAGATTCATTATTCTCTCCTTTAATAGTAGTGTACAAACTCAGAGTTTCTTGACGAACAAGTTTTGATGCTTGAGTTGTAAAATAGAGGTTTAAATCCTGTTTAACGTTAAAAATATTAGAAGTATTCATTGGTAAAAAAACACCTTTAGTTTTCTGAGAATTTACTTTTAAACTAGGATATCTGAACATACAGATAAAATCATACTGATGAAGATCATCACTAGCATAATCTAGGGAAAAATTACTGTCTAACTTAATATCCAGGATATCTTGTTCTCTTACAGTTCCTAAATCTAAATTCATTATCATGGAAGCATCTGAATTATCATTTACTTTAACTGCTGTAGGCATTTTAGAAAATACCGTATTATATTCTTGAACCTCAACAGATTTAAGATAGTAGAAAGTATCATCTGATTCCAGGTTCTCTTTTGTTGCCTTACGAAATACCCAAACAGAAAAACTCTCATAGTCTTTATTTAAATTAAACTTAGTTTCTGCCCCTTGTAGTCTAATAGATAAATCAGTCTTTTTATCAGCACTAACTGTATGAAGAGCAAAGAATCTATGGGTCATTGGGAAATAATTTATATTTGTAGTCTTTCTACCAGGAATACTAGCAGAAAAACCCGCACTACTTAACTCACTAGCTACATTCAAAGAATAATCATAAGACTTTTTACCTTCCTCATCTTGAGTTACAGTTAAGAGTTGAACCTGTCCTTGAAGTAAGAGTAGATCTCCTTTTTTAAAAGATACAGAAGGTATATTTATAAGTTTTTCACCTGCGGAACCCTGAGTCTGTATATCTGTAGCAAAATATACTTTTTGAAGATAATACGGAGTATTCTCTGCTTGAAGTATCTTTGTAGTTTCATATTTTCTATACACAATCACACTAATCCTATCCATATCTGTAGTTCGTGTATGAAGTCCTCCTTGGATTTTTTTATCAGAATTCCATTTACTATATTCAGCAATGGGGTTTATTCTTAATTTATAGGTTAATGACTCACTGTTTTCTTTTAAGGTATCTATGATCATAATATTAGACGAGGCAAACTTCATTCCTTTATCTATACTTATATTTTTCTGTCCTAAAGTAGTAGAACCCTTCATTATAGAAGTTTGAACATAGGATTTAAACATAGATGTATTCGATAAAGAAAAATTTGCCAGAACGAAAACAACATCACCTTTTTTAAGATCTTTAACTTGAACAGAAGCAATATCTGTGATGTCTTCATAAGTTGTAATATTCTTAGAAGAAACTTTAGTGTATTTATAATCTTTGATTAACCATAATTCTTCAGGATCAGTATCAATCGGCTCATAAATATAGCTTGAACTATTAGAATGAGATCCCGAATATTCCCCACTAAATACTGAAGGACGAGATTCTAAATCCAATTTAGCACAAGAACATAAAAATGCAGTTATACAAAAAGATAAAATCAATCTGATAGTTAATTTTTTTATCTTTAAGACTTTTATCGACTCCATACCCTACCACTTAATTTTTTCGTACTTTTACAACCATATACTCTTTGATTAGTATACAACACCGTCATTAGATTTTTCTACTGTTTTAATAGTAATTATTAGATTAATAACGATTCTAAAAAAAAGAGGAAAATCTTTTTATTAAAGATCTTCCCCTATTTTATCTAAGAATCGTACAAAATAGTTAGTATTAAGACTGCCAATCTAAAATTACTTTACCGGATTTTCCTGTATTCATAACTTCAAAGCCTTTTTCAAATTCTCGGTAATTAAACCTATGAGTAATAATAGGATTAATATCAAGTCCACTTTGAATTAAAGCAACCATCTTATACCAGGTTTCAAACATCTGTCTTCCATAAATTCCTTTAACTGTAAGACCTTTGAAAATTACCTTAGTCCAATCTATAACTGCATCTGAAGGAAGAATACCAAGTAAAGCAATGGAAGCCCCCATTTTAACGGAGTCAAGCATTCCTGAAAAAGCAAATTTATTTCCACTCATTTCAAGTCCTACATCAAATCCTTCATGCATACCAAGATCATGCATAACTTCTTGGAGGCTAACTTTAGAGGTATTAACGCAGTGAACTAATCCAAGACTACGAGCAAGCTCCAACCTATAGTCGTTGACATCCGTTATTACTACGTTTCTAGCTCCTATATGTTTACAAACACTAGCTCCCATAATACCAATAGGACCAGCTCCAGTAACAAGTACATCTTCTCCTACTACATCAAAACTCAAAGCGGTATGAACTGCATTTCCAAAAGGATCAAGGATTGAAGCTTCTTCATCACTTATATTATCAGGAAGAGGAAATACATTGGTTGCTGGAAGTCTAAGATATTCAGCAAAACATCCTGGAAGATCTACTCCTATCCCCTTAGTGTTTACACAAAGGTGTCTAGTTCCAGCTCTGCAGTTCCTACAGAATCCACAAACAACATGTCCTTCTCCAGATACCCTAGCTCCTACCTTAACTCCAGTTACCGAACTACCTACTTCTACTACCTCTCCGATAAATTCATGTCCTACATGCATAGGAACAGGGATATGAGCCTGAGCCCATGGATCCCAGTTATAAATATGAAGATCAGTTCCACAGATAGCTGTCTTTTTAATTTTTATCAGTACGTCATTATTCCCTATAGTAGGTTCTGCTACATCTTCTAAAACCAATCCTTTTTGAGGATATTTTTTAACCAAAGCTTTCATCTTCCATCTCCATTAACTTAGTTAAAATATATATTATTTAGTTGTTTTTAATATCTTGTACTTCTCTTATTTTTTCTAATCTAACGCAATTAACCCTAATACTTTTTAACTGAGCTTGCAATAGTTCCTGACTAAAAATTGGGATTTTTACAAAAAAATCTTGATCAAAAGCTTTTTTATAATCATGATAGTTTATTATATTTTAACCATGTTGAAATAGAGGAAGAATATGAACAAAAAAAGAGATTCGTGGAGTGGAAACCTAGCGTTTATACTTGCAGGTCTAGGTTCAGCAGTTGGGTTAGGAAACATATGGAGATTTTCTTATATGGCAGGATCTAATGGAGGTGGGTCCTTTGTTCTGATATACCTTATTTCAATTCTACTGATAGGTCTTCCTGTTATGATATCCGAGATTTACATAGGTCAAAAATCTCAAAAGAATGTAATCTCAGCTTTTGAAACACTTTTAGGAAGAAAAAATTTCTGGCAAATAATAGGGGTTCTAAGTATTCTTACCGTTCTTACTATTCTTACTTTCTACTCTGTTGTAGGAGGTTGGGTTCTTCAATACACATTCTACGCAGTTTCAACCAAACTAACACAAGTATCAGAAAATTCTCAAGCTTTCTTTAACAGTCTACTACTAAGTCCTATCAATGGTTGTGTATGGACTTTAATATTTACAGTTCTTAGTGGTATTATTGTTATGCGAGGAATCAAATCTGGGATTGAAAAGGTATCTAAGTTTCTCATGCCACTACTGTTTTTTTTAATACTAATACTTTTTATTTGGAGTTTATTCCTTCCAGGGCTCAAAGAATCTTTAGTATATCTACTAAGACCTGATTTTAGTAAAATAAGTTCCGAATCTGTTCTTGCTGCAATTGGTCAAGCATTTTTCAGTTTAAGTTTAGGTATGGGAACCTTTATTACCTATGGATCCTATCTTGATCAATCAAAACCAATAGGTTCCACTTCAATCTGGATAGCTATGGGGGATACTGCAGTAGCAATCCTTATGGGGGTGGTAGTATTTTCTGTTATATTTACCTTTGGTTTTGCTCCAAATTCAGGTCCTGGTTTAATCTTTGAAACTCTACCTACCTTATTTAATAAAATGCCTGGAGGATACTTGTTATCAATTCTATTCTTCTTCTTGGTAGTTTTTGCAGCTATTACTTCTTCTATCTCTATCCTAGAAACTGCTGTAACTTATTTCAGCGAAGTAACTCGTTTTACAAGAAAACAAGTTACAATATTTTGGACACTGGTACTTGGAATTCTTAGTTGTTTATGTTCCCTCTCATTCAACGCTTTATCTCATGTAAGAATACTAGAAAGATTCAGTTTATTCGATTTTGCTGATTTTATATCTAACGATATATTCTTACCTACTGGTGGAATTCTTATCACACTATTTTTTGGTTGGGTAATTAGTAAAAAATATTTCGATTCAGTACTTAAAACTAAAAATAAATTTATAAAATTTGCACTTTTATGGTCTACAAGAATTGTTGCTCCACTTGCAATTCTTCTAGTTCTTATAAAAGGAATAACTTCTTTTATTAAGGGGTAGATAGATAGATAGGTAGATAGGTAGATAGGTGGATAGGTAGATAGATAATTAGATGTATAGATATAGATGATTAGGTTTATAAACAACGTAAAGGAGTTAACATGATATTAGCACTTAAAGTATCTAACAAAGAACAGAGTGTAGGAAAACTACAAGATATCCTATCTAGTTTTAATTCACAGATTAAAACACGTATTGGATTTAACGAAGGAGATTGTGGAATTATTATTCTTGAAATCCCTAATAAAAACAAAACCGCTGGCTGCTCCTGCGGATGTACTTCTGAAGATTCTGAGATTGAACAAGCTCTAAAATCTTTGGATAATGTTAAAGTAAAAAGGATTTGTTTCAAAGACTAAAATACTAGATGCAATCGTATTATAGATTGCTTAATACAAGAAAAAATCCAAACTAATTTCAGTTTGGATTTTTTCTTGTATCTAACTTAAAAAGTTATTTTGAATTATTTACAAACAGGGTAGAAGTAGGATAAGCAAAATCAAGTCCTGCTTGGTTATACTCGGTAAGTATCTTAGAATTAAGGTTACTCATATCCTGCATAAATGTCCAATAATCATTTCCCCTATACCACAAACATACTTTAACGTTTAGACTACTATCCATAAAATCTGAGAAAAATACCCTAGGTTCATAGGTAGAAGAACCTATAGAAAAATAAAGTTTATCTTTTATCCAATCTTCATTAGTAATTCTTTTTACAATATCTATAGCTTCTTGAATTTTTTGAGGACTGGTTTGATATACCAAGGATAAATCTATAGTCTTATTGATATAATCTCTTTTTGAAATATTATCTATCTCACTGTTTACCAAAGTAGAATTAGGGATATAAGCAAGATCTCCACTTAAAAGTTTAAGTTTAGTAGACCTAAATCCCATCTCCTGAACTATTCCATCATAACCAGCTATTACAATACGATCTCCTAGTTTAAAAGGTCTATCAAATAAAACCATCACTGAACCCAAAAAGTTTTTCAAAGTATCTTGAGCTGCCAGTGATAAAGCCAAACCTACGATTCCTAGTCCAGCCAACCAAGTTCCCATGTTCTGAGAAAACACAGCATCCAGTATAAACATACAGGCAAATACCCCAACAAATACCCTTAGAACCTTTCTTGCAAAAATTGCTCCGGATTTATTTTCTTCTCTACTTCCTGTTTTTTCAGATGCTAAAAGAATCAAAGCTTCTACGATACTTACAAGGTTATAAATCATCCAGAAAAAGGAGATACAGTACATAAGAACATATAACTTATCTACGTAAAAACTAAAATCGCCTAGTTTTAAGAAAACTCTTTGAGAAATATTCACACTCAGAGTAATACAAAGTAGATTTAATGGATTTTTTACATCCTTTAAAATCATTTTATATAACTTCATTTTTTTACCTGAAGAGGAAGATCCAGATATTTTAGATAGTCCGTACCTGAATATAGGAATAAGTACCAAACAACAAACTAGAAGTACTATAATAAACAATATAAGATCCTTTACAGTATTGTTCTTTACTAGATAATCCACGGAGGTTCCAAATTTACTCACAGCAGTCCCTACAGTCTTTGCTATATCTTCAGTAGTAAGATCTACTGAAGGAACTTGAGCCTGTTCAGCTGATTGAGATTTATCCTTGGTTAAACCTGATGGAAGCTGTGCATATAGTACAGAAAAGCTAAAAAACAAAGCAAAGCTTAGTAAAATAGCAGGAATGATATTCAATTTCATCTTAAATATTTTCCAAAATGACATTTTAAAAACCTCCTTGATAAACCCAAACAAAAAAACATTATCTATCTTATAAGTACAGGCAACCTTCTTAAAAGGAAACAGTATGCACAGTTATGTTTATATATTTTTTAGTCTAAGCACTCAATTATTATTTTTCACTCAACTGATCGAGGCTTTTTCAATAATGGGTGAAACTGTTGATATGGTAAAAGAAGCATATACAAATGAAAAGGAGTTAAGACTTCTAGGGGAACTTAAAGTACTTGAGAAAAATATCTATGATACTAAAGAATATTTAGAAACAAAGATAGAATCTAAACAAGATACAACCCTAGAAGATCAAAGCGAATATGATCTTAATCAAATTAACTACGAGTTAGAAAAATATCGATATAAGGTATCTAGTTTTATTAAATCTAATTTTTCTTCTAAAATTAAAATTTCTGATAAACTTTATTGTCCAAATCTTTATCGACAGCATAATCCAAAACTAGATCCTTACTATCCTAACTGGAGTTACAGGTTTTCTACTAACTGTTTAGAATAGGATTAGAAATAAGATGGAGGTGTGATGTATTATATCTTTTTGCCTGGGGTATGTCTTTGTTTGTTTATTAATATCTATATTATGTTATCTAAGGATATAAATAAGAAATTTAACGCATTTGATTATAAATCTTCTACATATCTAAGATCAGATAGAAGTATAGAACGATATATTGAAGATATAGATCTGTTAACTGATAGAAAAAGAATGAGTTTTTATATAAAAACTCTACCTCCTTATTCAGATTACAGTATATACAACCTAATCAGCGGTAATGACAAAAACTCTTCTCTTTTAAAATTATTTATGGATGAATTTTATGAGTAAGCTAATAAAAAATATAAAAGTTTCTATAAAAAAATTACATGATTATTATTTATATCCTCCTCTTATAACCCATTTTTTATGTTTAGTTATTGGAGCTCTTATTTACATGAAGATATCTTCTCCGACTAGTTATCTTCCACTAAATTCTGTTGTAATAACTATAGATAAAAAGTTTTTTATAAATCAGGATATAGATCAACTATCAGCAAAATTTTATTTAATTACAAAACCATCTTCCGAATCCAAAGTATGTACATTAAACCAGCAGGGAGTAAAGATCCTATATAACTTTGATAGAATGTATTCTTTTCAGATACATTCAAATGATATCGAATCTATCAAACAAATCTACACCAAAAAGTATAAGGTAAAGATTATTCCAGTTAGTTCTAAAAATTTAGTAGATATAAAACTTTGTTCCACCAATTCTTCTAAAATAAGGTACGAGTAGCTATGATCTTAAAATTTGTTAGTTTATCTGTTACATTTTTTTTCTTATATATTGATCCAACCCATCTTTTAGCCAGTATGACAAAAATAGATCTAAAAATTGGAGAATCTAAAACTATTCCACTATCTGATGAGATAGTTGTATCTAAAAAAGGAGTGATTGATATCACAGATCAAGGTAGCTCTTATCTTATTACAGGACTTAAAGAAGGAGTAGTTATGATTAGTTCAAGTTCCGATTCTACAAAAAAATATTTTATCAGTGTTTTAAAAAAAACGCCTAGAAATAACATTAAAACAGATATAATACCAACTGACTCAATATCAAGCTCATCCCAAGAATGGATAAAACTAGCTAATATATGTAAAAAACATCCAACCCTACACTGTGATAAAAATTCTAACCTTATATATGGAAACATAGCTACTGTTAATGTATGGTCTCAAATTAAAGGTATATGTACTAGGATCGGTTGTTTATCTAATATAAAATTAGATGAACTCAAGTTTCAAAAAATAGTTAAAGATCTACAAAATAAAATTCCTACCTCATTTACAGTTAAGAATAAGGAACAAAATATATTTATTGAAACACAGTGTAGTAAAGAAGAGTCAACATCTTCAAAAAAGATAAAAGAAGAGTTAAAATACTTAAACTATATTACAAATAACCTTGTTGATAATCTATCAATTCCGTTATTATGTCAAACTGAACAAAAACAATACTTTATTAAAGCATATGTAATAGTACTGCAAGATACTGTATTTGAAGAATACAATCTAAGTTTTGATAAACTGATACAAGAAAATTTTAATGTTTTTACACAACTTATAAACTCTAACTCTATTCATAAAAAGGCACAGGTAATCGCAGAACCTTCTTTATATCTTAGTCCTAACAATAAAACCTCGGTACATAGTGGTGGAGAATTTAAATATGAGTATCAAGGAGAAGATTCTAAACATGAATCTTGGAAAAAAACAGGCATTAAAATGGATTTTATGATAACAGGAGTAACCAAAGACAGTGTAAATCTTTCTATTGATATGGAACTTATTAGTGAGGATTCTTCCAGTAACGATCCAGGAAAACTTCATTCTAACTCTCTTACAAGTAAACTAAATATTCCTCTTCAATCGGTAACCCTTGTAGGAACATTGGATGTTTTACTAAAATCTAAAAATCAATCTAGTTCGTCTTTTATATCAAAGATTCCCCTACTTTCATCCCTGATTTCAAATAGGGATGAAAGTATTATGAAAAATAAACTATTTTTATGGGTAAGTATTAAAGAACAGGATAAAGATGAAGAAGAAATTAGAATTGATGTAATAAATTAGAATTTTATTCATAAGATAAAAAAAGCATTGTATACTCATATTATGAGTTTAATAGATTAATTAAAAGTTAATCATTATTTTAAAAGATATATTAAACTTAAATAAAATTTACTTGTTACCATATATTTCTGCTTTTGATAATAAATAACAATTGATACTTAATTGAATGGGGTTAAAATGATAATAAGAGTAAAAATTATTATTACATTCATTTTAGTGTTATCTTTTATTATCTCTTGTAATCTTAAACACATGAGTTTAAAACAAGATCCTGCAAAAAGTTCTTATTCATCAACTCCTTCTAAAGAACAAAACCATGATCTATTATCCTTTATAGTTTTGGATAATAAATTCAAATCTGGTGAACTTAGGATGATAAATGAGATGTTTAGTAAATATGATAGTTTACAGTTTGGTAGTAGTTATGAACCCTTTAGAAGATTTTTCGGAGGAGATTCTGTTGAATATCTAACTGATTATCTTAAAAAAAGAATTAAATATTTTGTTCGTCATTCGGAAGAAAAACTTCAGCAGCAATACTCAGGAGATGGATGGAAGGGAATTGGGGCTTATTATATGCACGATTGGTTGCAAAATATTTTTGATCCTTACTCTCAAATTATTCAAACAAAGATTAACGGTAAAACCGTAAATATAGATAGACCCAGACATGGAGTAATAACATCAGGGCCTGCTTTTTTTGATACTAGTATTGATGTATTAGAAAGAATTGGAATACTTACACATGAAGCACGTCATTCTGATTGTCCTACTCGTCCAACCGATCAAGTTGCTTATTATCTTTTTAATTTTCCAGATCAAATTAATACCTCATACTGGAGTTGTGTAAACGTACATGCTGCATGTAACGATAATGATGAAGGCAGAGCTTGTGATAAGATAACTTGGGGATCTTATGCGGTATCTTTTATATATGATGCAAAAATTTATATGGACTGTTTATCATGTACTGAGAGTGAAAAACAGACTGCAAATCTTAGTGCAAAAACTTATTGGAACTCTAGATTTTATATTAACCCTCTTTCAGGAACTCCTAATACTTCTAGTTTCGATGAGAGTGAATAGTAGTATTTCACCAAATTATTAAAATAATATTTATATTCGTGTTTTATTAGAATGACTATAGTATAATTTTTACTGTAGATAGTTTTTCTATTTTATAGACAAGGATTTAAGTTATTTTAATAAAACAACACTCAGGATGAGAAAATGATTCCTAAATTTAAAATTATTTCTTCTGTATTTATTTTCATTTTAATTACTTGTTGTGATAAATCTAGTGATATTAATACTAATTTTGCTAGAACTAATCAAAGTTCTTCAAGTTCCCAAAAAGTAGGAGAAAATGATAGCGAAGATAATGTACTGTCCCTACTTCTTGATAATAACTTTACATCTAGTCAAAAAGAATTGATTGATAAGATGTTTGAAAAATATGAATCCATAAGGTTTAATTCATCATATTCACTCTATAGAACATTTTTTGGGGGAGATTCCATAGACTATCTAACTAATTTTTTAAAAAAAAGAATAAAATATTACAAGTATCAATCAGAAGAAGAACTTCAAAAAATTTATGGTCCAAATGCTAGTGGAATCGGAGCTTCTTATTCTGTAGAATGGTTAATTCAGATGTGTGATTCTAGAATCCCTGTCAGTAAAGTTGAGATAAATGGAAAAACGATAAATATAGATAGACCTAGACACGGAGTGGTATTTTCAGGCCCTTATTTCTTTAGCTCAAAAGTTACTTCCATGGAAAGAATAGCACTTCTTACTCATGAGGCCCGTCATGCGGACTGTCCAGTTAAACCTTCAAATTACAATGTAGCTTGTTTATTACTAATGGATTCAAGCCAACTAGATGATAATTCAAAAAAATGTGGATTTCCTCATGCCAAATGTAGTGAGAATGATAACGTTATGGCTTGTGAGGATATCCCATGGGGATCTTATGCTGTAACCTATATAATTTTAAAAAAATTTTATCATGATTGCACGTCCTGCACTGAAGAAGAAAGACAAGTTTCAAACGTAGCTGCAAATGGTTATGCAAATAGGTTTTTTGTAGATCCTTTTTCAGGAACTCCAGATTTATCTAGTTTTGATGAATAAATA
The DNA here is from genome assembly GCA_902766925.1 of uncultured bacterium. Classification (GTDB taxonomy): domain Bacteria; phylum Bdellovibrionota_B; class Oligoflexia; order Oligoflexales; family CACXFL01; genus CACXFL01. Next base: position 17,441 of record CACXFL010000049.1, read on the forward strand.
CAGTAATTAAACGATAGATCCTTTCAGATAATAAGATTTCTGAAAGGATCTATCGTTTAATCTATATCTATACACAAATCAAGTCTTACTAATACTACAATTTTAGATCTTTTATCTCATCAGAGACTGTAGGATATGGAGTATTTGATTGAAGAGAGAGAAGAAATCTTCTTGTGGTAGTATTTAATTTTTCTCTCATCTGTTCTACAAAACAAATCTGAACCCATTCGGAAAGTCTAGATAATTTTAATGACAAAACTTCCATATAATCCCCGTAGAATTTATTTAATAGATCAAAAGCATTTTCTGCAAGAGCATTGTTTCTAGATAGGGTATACAAAAATAATACATCTATGTTTGGATCAGATACTTGAGGAGGATATTTTTGCATATGTCTTAGAGCAAAAGAAGCAGTCTGCATGTTTATACTTCTTTGGTTAAGTTGTCGAAGATCATCTAAGTTTGCTCTAGCAAGATATGCTAAAAAATCAGTACTAGCTTCTATAGGTTTAAGTGTAGCACAAGCTTCTGCAAATGCTAGATTATCCTCCGCTTGCATTAATCCAAGTCTTGCTACAGAGTATACAGATACAACATTATTAGATTTAATAGCACTAGCTATAAAAGGTTTCATCAAAGATGATTCATTTCCTGATTCTATCTTTTCAGTGATATAATCTTCTATAAGAGTTTTCATCTGATCTGAAGGGAAATTAGAAGCCATCATCCAACCTAAATCATTAGATAAACTTCTAGTGGAATAAATCATAGTTTTTACAAGTTCGTAGCTAGCTCCTTTTTTGGTGTATTGATAAAGATTAACACCGTTAGCAAGACGTTTATCCGACAAGGATCCTTGTTTTTCTAAAAGTTCTTTCTCTAGAATCTCTGATACTCCTTCTTCTACTCCTCTTTTAGTTATTTTATCCTTAGCTACGTTTAAAGATACCCCACCATAATCTAGCGCTATAGATACAATTTTTTCTGTACTCATATTATCTGTAATTTGAGGAGCTACCTTAGGAGTAGAACATGAATACAAAACAATAATTAAACCTGTTACCACACATAAAATAACTCCCAACTTCCTGTATATATTCATACGTATCTCCTCTAGCAGTGTTAATATGTTATTAACTCAGTTATTTAATAAGATGTTAACTACTCAAATTATCAATAACTCAAAAAACATTCATATCTTATTTTAACCTGAGGGAAAGGTGATGTAAATAGAAGGAATTTTGATTCTGAGTTAATGATTAAATAATAAAGATATAAAAAGCCATAGATTAGTTTAATCTATGGCTTAATGATCTTTTATTTAATTGTACTTGAGTTCTAACTACTCCTTAGAAAACAGCTCTGTACAACTTTTTATTTGTTCTACTGTTTTAACAAGGTTATAGAGTTCTTGACGAGTTAACTTGGTTTCTCCTTCAGTGGACTCTCCAGCTATAAGATCATTCAATACTTTTTCAACCTTCTCTATATCAGCTGTAGAATCTTCAAAGAGTTCATCTACTACCTTGGAGTACTTGGATGTTTTTTTAGGATCTTTGGTTTTTATTATATCTTTAACCTTAGATACTACTTTCTTAACTGTAGTATCAGCAATTTTAAGTCCTGCATAAGTACCAGCAAGCATCAAACCTGAAAGACCTAAAAGTTCCCAAGAACCAGCTGTAGTTAAATTAGGATCATATACCTTAGAAGATACTCCGTCAAAAAGTACTGTTGAAATCCAGGAACCAAGAATAATAGTAAGCACTGTATCTATAGTGGAAGATGCTTTAGTAGATACCGGCATATTTTGTTTTACAAACTCATTAAAAGAAACAGCATCCAAAATAGAAAATTCATTTACTGTTTTTTGATATTCTAAACTTACTTGCTTACCGGAATAGTAATACAAAGCTTTTAATATCATAACTGCTTTTTTTGCATCGAGTTCATTATTATATCTTACAGCATTATCTAGAAGGTTAGAAGCTACATCTAAAATTCCTCTATAAAAATCAGCCGAGGTTCTAGTCTTTTTCATTGCAAGTAGTACATATGGCCATATTACTGCATAACCAATAAATACAGGACTTACACAAATTTTAGCTATCAGAAAATATGAACTTAAAAGTGTTGTTTTAAGTAAAGATACCCCTAAATCAGATAGCATCAAAGCTCCGTTAGTTACTGCAGCAACTGCTAATAGTCCTAATATCCTTGTAGAATAATCTGCAACAAATCTTGCATTAAATCCATCAGCTAGGTTCTTGATGTATTGAGCATGAGTTGCAAAAAAACCTTGTTTAGACAGTGTGTCTGAAGATGATATTGATATTTTTACACCCTCCATAAAACTTTGAGTTTTATCATAAGAGTGTACTGTGGTTGAAAGAGGCTTATACTCTTCAGGCATTGTAAATACGTTTGATGCAGCAACTGATAGTGGATCTACAGCTCCTTGGACCCCAAATACAAATACTTGCCCTGCTTGATTTGCTCCAATTTCAAAGTTTCCAATATCTCCAATACTAAACTTGACTGGAGTTACTGCTGCATACATAACAGTAGATACAAGATAATCATTTCTATAGTTCTTTCCAGCAATCTCTGAAGTATTTTTATCAACAGATACATTTTTATATTTTTTATATATTTCAAGTCCTGATTGTCCGTATAGAACAAATGGTAAAAATCCTTTAGAAAAGAAAGAACCTATAGATCCTCCAATTTTTTGTAAAATACTTTTTTGAGAAATAACCTGAGGATCCTTTAGTATCTTAGATCTTATATTAAGATAGTACTGAATATCAGAAAGAAGTTTTTCTTTTGAAATCAGTGAAGATGCCACGGTAGAATCAGCATGATCAAGAAGTAATTTATAAATATAGGCTGCAATCTGATTTATAATAGCATACACTTCACTAGATCCATTAACTGCATCCATTACATATGAGATTTGAGTAGCTGGATCTTTCATAAGTAGTTGTACTATACTCACCATATCTGCATACTCTTCTGTAAACGTATCAACTATAGAAGTATCCTTCTTATCAACTTTAGAAGTTATAGCTACTACTATACTTGCAGCAAGTACCTTAGAAAGTAGATTCTTATCTTGAAGATCTGAATACTTCTCGGTTGCTTCTTTTAATTTAGTAGCTACCTCTTTACTACTTGCTCCTATCTTAGTAAATACAGGATCTAGTCCTCTTTGAAGCTCTGGATAAATATTCTTTTGTCCCAGAGCATCCCAGATATGTTTTACTACTGGATAACATAGTCTAGCATAAAGTCTTATACCAAAATCAAAAAATGCTTGCCATGCTCCTACTTTTGTTCCTGGTTTACATAATTTTGCAATAAGAATCGAAGCAGGATATATCGCCAAAGCAATACCAGTTCCCATAAGAAGTCTAGTATTGGTCCAGATAGTTCCATTAGAAATATATGAGCCTAAACTATATATACTTTCAGTTACTGTATTTATAACAGGGATATTAGTACTGTATTTAATAGCTGATACTATTCCTCTAAACATAGTATCAATCTGATCTATTCCTACATGTACTCCCATAGCTTTTAGTGAAGCATAAGCTACAGCCGTAAGTCCACTTATACCGACAGTAGCTAGGATTTTTTTATGTTTTCCTGTAAGACATGACCAGATCTTTTTAGTACCTTGGAGCATTTTCTTATATAGAGACGATTCTTGTTTAGCTCCTTTTTCTATTTTATCTTCTACTCCTTGAGAAAATTTAGCTACTTTATCAGCCCATGGAGCCACTTCTTCTTGTTCTAATCTAGTAATTAAAGCTTTAACGTTATCACTTAAGTTTGGATATTCTAATATAGCTTCTTTAATCTGTTTACGATAGTAGTAGGACTCGATTTGTTCAAATTCAGATCTACTAATCTGATCTTTTCCGCTAACTTGTTTATACTCAGTTACAAGATTTGCGATATTTTTAACATCTTGAGGAGTAAACCTTTTTCTGGTATCAGAGGCATACAGGCTAAGTACATCTTCCAAAGAAGATGCTGCACCTTCTGGACTACTTAAGAGAGAAAGAAGTGTCTTAAGACCATCTCCTGCTCCAATATTTTTTAAAGCATGGATAAGAAGATCATTGGAACTTGCCCCTTGTAAAACTTTTTTAGCATCTTCAAAATATTCCTGAACAAAAGGTTGTTCAGAGGTTAAAACAGATTCTACTTGATCTACAATTTCTCTTTGTCCATTCATATCAGTATAGAAAGATACTAAAGATAAAAGTCCTATGATTTGGTGTCTTAATACTGTAATTATTTCAGATCTATCCATAACACAATGAAATGATTTAGATCCATCAGTAGAAACCTGGGATACCAGTAGATCTCCTGCATATACAGTTTGCTGTAGATCAGAAGCAAATACTTCAGGAAGTATTTCAGAATCCGTGTTTACAAATCTAAGATCATTAATCTGATATTTTTCACCTTCACGCTCTAATCCTTTAGGAGCAACCATTGGTACAAATACGGGTTCTACAAAACCCGTATTTACTATTCTTTCGTAAAGAGCAACTCTGATACCTTCAGGAGTAGCAAAAGCTATCATATTTTGATCTTGGGCTATATTAGAAGTAATAATAACATCTTCAAAAACATGAGCACAAATATCTTCATACTGTTGTGTCTTTTTATTAAATATATAATACACAACCCAAAGTTCTTTACTTTCAGGGTGATATTCAAATCTCAGCTCTTTATATGGATCTAGTATTGCTGGTTTTTCTAGATTCATACTAAGCTCTGTCAACGAGGTACGAGATATTTCCTTTCTTGTGCCATTATCGTAAGTAAAATCTAATCTAGATTGTTTAGTTAAAAATCCCAGATCTTCCACAGAATCAGAACTAACTGTCCCATCTACTTTCTGTCGTTGAAGATTATTATCGTTAGCATATAGGTAACAAGGAGATACTATTAACTGCACAGTTAATAACATTGATATAATAACACCAAGTTTCTTTTTCATAACAAACTCCACTTATGTCTATGAAAAATAGGGTTGAATAAAACAACATAAAGACGTAGATTTCAACTACGCAATCTTTAAGTTCTGAAATAACTTAAAATTTTCACTAACTTGTTATATAGTTTAGTGTGATTAGATAACTAAAATTGGACGGTTAGTCAATAAAAATTTAAAATAAAATCATTTATTTAATTCTGAAAACAAAAGTTTTGTTTGATTTTTAGCTTGTTTCGTACTAAAAGTGTGCTTTACATTATAGGTTAGAGCTATTTTATGTATTTAGGATAATTTCTTTAATTGGGTTAATTCGGATAAAATATGTTAGTACGTTTCATTATACTATTTAGTATACTATCGTGTTCCGTAGGGTCACTATGGGCCGAGGAGTATCCTAACTCAGACAACTATCCGAAAGAATCAAGAAAAATAACAGATGATCCTTATCTTGTAAGAACTTTAAAAACTTTTGAACCTGGATATGATTTTTCTACTTATGAGTATGATTATGGAACTTTTTTTGCAAAGTATGACGTATTCTATCCTACTGTAAAAAATATTGAAAAACTCATCGATAATATAAAGGCAGAACCTCAAAGCTTAGTTGATATAGCAAGAGCTATCCTTGGACATGATGTAACAAATATAAGTTCTATACAACTGAAGGATAATGTTTATTACAAACTTCATCACAAAATAACAAGTTTTATAAAATCACATCCATCTAAACCTAAAACAGATCTAACTCTTAGGTTCCTACATCCTTTTTCTATAGGAAAAACAAATCCTGAATTTAATGATCCAGCCCTACAATTTTATAAAGTAATTTTAATTAATTCTTTATTTTCTATCTATGTAAATAAGTATTATTCAAAAGATTATGATATGTGTATTGAGGAATTTTACTCCCAATATAAACACTCCATAAAAAAATTATTTGATAGGGAAATATCGTTGTCAGAATTTGAACAATTTCTGTTTATCGGAAATCTTGTGTTCCCATTTGCTCTTATGTGTTCAAAATCTGAAGAAAATATCTATCAAAACGTACTCAACACTCAAAAATATTATCCAATCACATATAACCTATACCAAAAACTTAAACAAGAAGTTAACTTCAGTATTGAACACATATTCGATTTCTCTCCTATCTTTGCAGCAACTTCTTTAATTGCTATATATGAATCTGAATTTATTTCTCCAACAGATAAAAAACATATTGATAAAATCATATCTACTATAGTTCAGGAAGATTATAAATTTAAGGGGGAAAGGTTAAATATATACATAGCTTTAGCTGTAGCTGAGGTTAGTAAAAATCATGAAACTTTTTTTAATGATACTGTGTTATATATGAACTTTCCTTCTGAAATACATACCAGTGATCTTTACGATCATGAAGATCCGACATCTACCCAACAGATTACTTTCTCACCTGGAGGATTTTTACTTAGATCTGTAGCAATAAATGCAAAGAATATGTTTGAATATATAATAGATCTTCATGAACAAGGTAAGATAAAACTGGAAGATACAACTCTTATGAATGCAACTATAAACGCTGTAATTTATGATAGAAAAACTATTTTAAAATCTCTTTTAAACCTTAGTAAAATATCTTGTAACGATTTTTTTCTTCAATACGCCTTTAATCTTGCAATTACTAATCAGAAATTTATTATTGCAAATATGATCAGAAAGGTGGTTCCATACGTGGTAGCTAGTAGTTCTCAAACTCAAACTGATACTATTAAAAAAACAATTTCTACATTAACTATACAAAACATGAGATTTAATATGTACAGAACCTTCTCCAGCAAAAGTCACTGTGAGAATATGTTTAAAAATCCAGATAAAGAAAACAACTAAGATAAAAACTAGATTTACTCTTATCTTAGTTGCTTTTATTTTTTACTTAAATTTATAACTTAATGCAGTGATGTTTATCTGATTTCTTTTACAGTTTTAACAAGTCTATCAACTGCATTTTCTACTGCTTCATAAAGATTAGGTGAAGTATACGTAGTTTTAAAATTAGAACCTTTAAGAGTTTTTAAATTGAAAGTTACAGTATGATCTTTTTTATCCGACGAGAAAGCAACAGCTAAATCTGCAGGATTTTTCTTATCTAAGATCGCAACTCCTTTAAGTTTTTTGTTTACAAAATCTTGAATTTTACATTTTCTGATTTCGCTTCTAACATACTCTTGAAGAACACCAAAACTAGAATTATTATTAAAAATGTATCTAACGTTCATAGTACCTCCAATAAAAATGTTCTACGATTACCTTACTAAGCAAATGCAAAAAACTCTACTAATATTACTTATTCAAAAAACATCATAGAATCTATGTTATCATACAAAAACTGGATTTTGTATGTCGATACAGCTGACTTTTTACTTTTTTTTACAAAAAAATTATTTTATTCATTGATTTTATTGGGTTTTTAAGTTTTAAACTTTGATTTTTAGATCCAAGTTTTGTATAAGTGGATATGGTTATAACAAGATCTTCAACCACCAAATTAAGGGTTAAGTTATGCACCATAGAGTCGAGTTTAAAAAGTTAAAGTTTCTAATAGTCGATTCAAGTGAGGATTTTTCTATGGACCTCGCCCGGCTTTTGAACCAAGTTTCAAAAGTCGATCTTATCCTTCCTCAACACTCATCTGATCTTGATGCTTCTTCTTATAATTTCGTAATTTTAAATAATGAATCCACTGGTAGTACCATTAAATTTCTAGATCTTACAAACTCTTTGTATCCTATGACAAAGGTTATAATTTTAGTATCTTCTGGTACTTCTATTTCGGAAACAGTTAGTCTTATGCAACACGGCTGTTACGACTGTTTAGTAAAAAATAGTACAGAAGATGTATATACAAAAATTGTAGGAAAAATAGATTCCGAACTAAAAGGATCTGAAATAAAAACAAGTCTAGATTTTAACTCCACAGGTATTGTAGGAGTAAGTCCTTCTATTAGGAGATTATTTGCTAAAATAGAAAAGTTAAAAGATGTTGATTCTACTGTTCTTATAACTGGAGAAACTGGGACTGGAAAAGAGCTTGTAGCTTGTGCTCTTCATAAACTTTCTACTAGATCTTCTCATCCATACGAGGCTTTAAACTGTTCTGCTATTCCAGAAAATCTATTGGAATCTGAACTTTTTGGATATAAACGAGGTTCTTTTACAGATGCTAAATCTGATCACACTGGGCTTCTACAACGTTGTAGTAGTGGGGTACTTTTTCTTGATGAGATAGCAGATATGCCCATGAAACTTCAGGCGAAGATTCTTCGTGTACTTCAAGATGGAATAGTTCGTCCTATAGGATCCGGATCTTCATTCAAAGTAAATACTAGAATCATTGCTGCTACTAACAAAAATTTATTGAATCAAGAATTTTTTAGACAGGATCTATACTATAGATTATGTGTACTAACAATAGATCTTCCACCACTTAGAGAAAGACCTGAGGATATTGATTATCTTATAAGATATTTTCTAGAAATCTTTAATGAAAAATATCAAAAAGATATTAAGTTTCCTTCTTCATTTGTTTTAGAAAAGATAAAAGGATATTCTTGGCCTGGGAATATTAGAGAACTTAAAAATGCTTTAGAACGTGCAGTAATACTTAGTTCTTCAGACAAATTAAACCTTGATGATATATTTAGTTCTCTTCAAAAACCTAATTTTATGGATTCTTCAATGAAAGAATCTACACGTTCAATTACTTCCTATCAAAACATCAAAGACTTTACTACCATTCCTACACATCCTGAATCATCTTCCATGTCTTTGATAGAAGCTAGAAAGAATTTTGAGAAAAATTATATTACAAACCTTATGGCTCTATCTGATGGAAATATTTCTAAAGCTGCAAAAATGGCTGGAAAACATAGAACTGAGATATACAGGTTAATTTCTCGTTATAATATTGATTGTTCTTCGTTGAAAAATATTCAGTAAATTAATTTAAATTTAGAATTTGTATTTAGCTGATTGCTGGTTTAATTTCTAGCAATCAGCTAAATACTTATAACATTTGATTCTCTTATTTTGTATAATATCCATGTCATTTATAGTTTTAAAAAGTAGAATTTTATTTACTTATACGTGTGACGGGGTTTAGCCAAGATGATTCAAAGATTAGATCAAACAAATAAAATAGATAAATCCGAATATATTATTTTAAACATAGATATTATTCCTATAAGTTCTGATCCTATTTTTTCTGGTTTTATTCATATAAAAGATGGTCTGATCTATGATTTTGGGAAAAATCTAGATCAGTCATTTTTATCAGAGCCTTATAAAATTCCTATCTACGATGGATCTAGTTATAAACTAATTCCAAGTTTTATTAATTCACATACTCATTCTGCAATGAGTTTCTTTAGAGGTCTTGGATGTTTTCTTACACCAAACACTTCAAAAAATTCTTCTATGATAGAAAATTTTTTGTTTCCTGCGGAAAAATCTTTAACCAAAGAGGATGTAGAAATATTTTCTTACTCTTATCTAATAGATGGCATAAAAACTGGAACAAGTTGTTTTTGTGATCATTATTATTTTATAGAAGGTGTTGCTAACACTATGGAAACCCTAGGAGTAAAAGGAGTTATTGGAGAAACTCTTTGTGATCTAGGAGGAAGTTTTATAACAACTCAGGATGATTGGACCAAGATAAAAGATTCAATTCGTAACTGGAAATATTCTTCTCGTATCGAACCTATTTTATCTCCTCATGCTTCAGATACCGTATCATCTTCTTTTTTAAAACAGATAGTTGATTTTTCTAGATCAGAAAATCTAGGTATTCATATGCACCTATCACAAACTCAAGGAGAAAGGCAAAGAACCCTGAAAAAAGATAGTCTATCTCCAGTAGAATTTCTAGCGAAATGTGGGGGACTTAATTCAAAAACTCTACTAGTACATATGCTTTCAGCTGACAAAAATGATCTAGCGATGGTCAAAGACTCCGAAGCTACAATATGTTTATGCCCAAGTTCTGAAATGATATACGAATCAGCACCAACTGAGTTATTACTTGATTCTGGTATTAATACTGTTTTAGGAACGGATTGTGCAGCTTCTCAAGATAGTGCTAATATCTTCAATGAGTTAAAAACACTATCCCTACTTTCTAAAAGATATCCTAGTTCAGATTACCTGGATGCTTCCTGTGTATTAAAAACAGTTACTACGGTTCCTGCTAATTTTTTTAATTTAAACTGTGGTTCCATTGAAGTAGGCAAATCGGCAGATTTAACCTATATAAAAAAAGATATTTCTACTACATTAGATTTTGAAAAGAACATTGAATCAAACCTAATTTTCTCTTCTAATGATAGATTCGTAGAACACCTATCCATAGAAGGAAGGTTTATCCTATGGAACAAGCAAATAACCACCATATCTGAAAAATCAGTGATGGATGAGTATCAAAGTAGATTTAAGAGAATAGCAAAACATTGCGGTTTTATGGAAATAAAATGACAGGTAAAACAGAGATCAGTCATTTCATAAAATCAGCACTCAACCACTCACTGTAATAAAAGAAATTTAATCTGTAAAGAGTTTTTTGAAAAAAAATCCAATTTTTTTCAAAAGATAGCATTTTTTTAAAAATATATTCCAAATTAGTACTTTTTACACTTTTTTTTCAAATTTTAGTTGCTTTATTTTCACAATTCTTCTAACTTATCAGGCAAACAGAGATTAGTTATTTTTTTGATGTTGATTTATTTCAATTTTTTTTTTGGGTGCATCAATGTCTTCTTTTTTATTTCATAAAATCACCTTACTCGTTTTCTCTTTCTGTATTTTTCTGTGTCCTATTTCTGCGGGTGCTTCTGTTGCTCAAATAGGCGATTTTCCTAAAGCTGATAATATAAATTATGATGTACTTTGGTCGTCGTTTGATCTTACAGATAATGAGACCGAAATTTTTACCCAGTTTATAGATCAATTTAAAAATTCTTCCCTAAGTCCTATCCTGTTAAAAATACAAAAAATACTAAGCGAAGCCCAACTTGAAAAAAATAGTTCTAAAAGATTATCTGATGTTTTATCAATCGATCAAATCCAAGAATTAGTAAAAGATTTAGAACAAATTCTAAATGATCCTGTTATAGCCTCTTTATCTTCGGACCTTCCTTCATCAAAAGAAGAAATTCTTGCTTATATGAAAGGTATTGAAGACAGAACAGAAGAACTTGAAAATGTTAAAGAATACTATGAAAAAACCGCTCTTAAGTATATCGAAAGCCAATACAGTTCATACGAATTTTCAAGTTTTCTTTCCCATCTTGAAAAAGGTTTATTTGAACTATCCGGGGAAGGAATGTTTACTCGATATAGAATAAAAGGAAATAGACTTTTTATAATTATAAAAGCCATTGATTCAAATAAAGTTTATATTTTCTATCAAGAATCTAACTCTTTACTTCAACAAGCTATTGAACAGGATTCTTTGGATCAGGAAACTGATCAAGTTTCATCCTCTCCAAAAGCAAAATCTACAGATGGAATGAATATATACGATATAGTTTACGAAGCTGAAACAGAAAGAAATAAAGATTATAACAAAGGTAAATCTGAATTAAAAATTTTACAGGAAGCTTTAGCAAAAGTAGAAACTCAAGAAAGAATGAAAAAATATGATACTGCTATGATCAGACTAAATAGATCTGGAGAAATCCAAGGTTTAGATATTACGAAAGCTCCTAGATTTTTATCTGATCCTATCAGATGGTTAAAAGAATACATGACTTCTATTCATGAAAAACCACAATTTATGGTTTCTATTGTTGCTACAGTAATCCAATGTTCAATTCTTGCAGCTATCTACTCTTTAAAACAAAAACCTTTAGTAGATCAAATAGGCCCACTAGCACTTACCGCATTTTTCTCTACTATTATGGGAAGTTTTATTGGAACATATAGAAACTTTATAGATAACGGTATTTTAGCTAAAAGAATTTTGAAAGAAAGCGTTATTGGAATGATATTCTTATATTCGTTTAAAATTCTAGATTCCGGTATTAACTCTATTAATATGACCTCCCTATCTGGGATTCTTAATAATTTAAATATTATTGCTGTTATGTACTTTAGTAAGATGTTTAAATACCCTTATACTTATATACCAAGAATGATGCAAAAATACGGTTATTATGGTCCTGAAGGTCAAGCCTCTACTAGATTCCTGGGACTAAACTGGAACCTAAGAACCGTACATAACCAATTCGTATATAATGTTGTTTCCTTCGGCCTTAAAATGGTTGGCCTTATAGGGCTTGGAGCTCTGATGACCTTAGACTTACCTGTAGTCGGAAATATTGATATAGATCTAGGAACTGTAATGTTTTTATCCTCCCCTGTTATAGCTCTTGTAGTTAATAAACACTGGGTAAATAATCAGTACGATAAAGTACTCAGAAAATATGCATTAGATCCAAGTCCTACTCACACAAAAGCTCTTGAAAAAAGAGAAGACACTTTAAGAGGCTTTAGAAAATATAACTATTGGTTATATTCAGCTCTAGGACTTTTCACTGGTGATTTTGTATTGAAAAAAATAGAACATTCCTTGGTTCATGGTCCTATTATTTCAGAAGCTCATGATGGAGTTAAAGTTATAGATGGACTTATGGAACTAGCTGATTACCTACAAGAATTATCCTTAAAGATCCAAAAAGAGGAAGATGAACAAATTCAATCAGAACTTGTTGAAGAATACGTTCATTTAAGAAAAATATATGAAAAAAGAATAACAAAAGCAGGACTCTTAAGACTAGCTAAAGCAACAAGAATTCAAAAGTTAAGAAATAACATTTCAAAAAATGTAGGTGTTACAGCTCGTACAGCTGGTGTAGCTTGCTCTGCTATGTTTTCCTATGTAACAACAGCAATGACTACAAGTGCTAATAATCAATCAATACTAAAATAAAATCAGTTAATACATCACACATATAAAATTGTTATTACAAAAATAGACTCTTATATTGAGTCTATTTTTGTAATAATCGTTAATCTTCAATAATTAGTTCATCCGTGGATCTTATTAAAATATCATAATCTACCTTATTAAACCAGGTAACCTGTCTTTTAGCATATTGTCTTGTAGCAATAGCCACCTTATTTTGAATACCTTCTAAATCATTATTTAAAATAGCAGTACTTACTTCCTTATACCCTATAGATTGCATAGGTTTAGACACAGGATCACATCCACTATCAAGTAGAGCTTTTACTTCTTCTATAAATCCCATTTCAAACATCTTCCCTGTTCTTAGATTAATATTATTAATAATAGTTTCTCTATCTGGTTTTAAATATATCCATACCCTAGGTTTTTTGTATGAATTATCTCTGGCTTCTTCTTCTAGATCAGAGACTCTTCTCCCTGTAAGATGCATAATACTCAAAGCTCGCTCAATTCTATACCTGTCGTTAGGATGAATTTTTTTAGCTCTTGATTCATCAAGTTTAGTTAAAAGTACGTAAAGATCATGTTCACTAATGGAGCTTAGCTTTTTTTTGAATTCGGGATCTCCTCCTGATATATCTAGATTAAAATTTTGTCCCAGAAGGGCTCTGACGTACAAGCCACTTCCTCCAACTACTATCGGGGTTTTTCCTCTATTTAATATCTCATCAATAATACATCTTGCCTTTTTAGAATACTGACCAGCATCAAAACTATCATTCCAATTTAGAATATCTACCATATGGTGCAAAACTTTTTTCTTATCTTCCTCAGTTGGTTTAGCAGCACCTATATCAAAACCTCTATACATTTGAATACTATCAGCTCCTATTATTTCTCCATCAAGAATACCGGCTAATTTCATTCCTAGGAAGGATTTGCCACTAGCTGTAGCTCCTGAGATTATAATAAGCTTTCCCTTTAAGTATTCTTTTTTTACTCTTACAGTATTATCTTCCACGGATTTTATCTTTCTACCTTTCACCTAAATTCTATCAAACCATTTTTCTACTTGAGTTTTATCAAAAAATTTAAAACAGTTTCTACCATGAGGACAACTCCAACAAAACTCAACTTCTTGTGCTAGTTTAAAAAGCTGTCTAACCTGAGTTTCATCGAGACCCTCTCCAGATCTAACAGCACTATGACAGGCTATAGTTTCATATATTTTCTTTGTCTTACTACTTCCAGTGAAACTACCATCTTGATTCAAATCAAGATCTATTCCTTCAAGAATCTCAGTAAATACGGTTTCAATATCAGAATTAGCGAGTATTGCTGGAATCTGAGAGATTTCAACCACAGAATCTGCTACCGTATTAAAACTAAAGCCTAGTTTTTCAAACTCATTTTTATACTCACAGGCTTTTTCAAAATCATCCCTATTAAGAGTTATTGATTCATATACAAGAAGTTGTTGTCTTTGATTTAAATAGGAAGGATCCTTTATCATTTTTTCATACAGCACTCTTTCATGAAAAGCATGCTGATCTATAACAACTAACTTATCCTGATATTCTAAAAACAAATAACAGTTAGCATAACTTCCTAAATACTTCATAGAAGCCCAATCAATTCTTTGAATCAAATTATTTTGACTACTAATACTATCGGTATTTTCAAATAAATTTTTCTGATCCACTACTGGCAAACTTCTATTTTGAGTTGATGTCTCCTGATATGAAGCTCCTAGTATTCTATCTTGAACCGCTGGTTGATACCTTCTAGATTGAACCTCTTCTTCACTACTAAATTCTAAGATAGGAACAGCTTCCGATATCTTTGGTTTAAAACTATCTGACCTATCAGATCTCCTAGTACCCCTTGAGGAAAAACTAGAGGAAGAATAAAAACTTTGTGACAAAACAGATCCTGTAAGTTCAGGGGAAGATTTTAAGCTCTGAGATGGAATAAGAGAAAACTCATCAACCTTAACAGGAACAACCTTACTAGAGTCACTAAAAGAAGATCCTGGTATCAATCTATCCTGTAACCAATCACCTTTTCTTAAAGTCTCTTGAACTGTTTTTATTAAAAAACCTAGAGTTTCCTTCTCATATTGAAAACGTACCTGATTTTTAGTAGGAGAGACATTTACATCTACCAAAGTAGGATCTACGGTTAAAAGACAAATTCCACAAGGGTATTTACCTTTCATAATGTAACTTTGATATCCTCTTAAAAAAGAAGATCTAAGGTTTTTATTTTCAACCTGTCTTGAATTTACAAAAAAGAGTATTCCTCTAGAATTAGAATAACCTATCGAAGGTTTAGAAAGTAGCATCTCTAGATTTAAATATTTTCCCACACTTTGAGCATATACCATATCAGATAGGGTGGAAGTTTTAAATATAGGGCAAGCTCGTTCCCGAAGTGCTTGCTCGCCAAATCTATCTTCCATAGGTTCTACAGCATGGTTTTGAAACAAACATTTTCCAGCTTGATAAAGACTTATATCCACATGAGGATGAGCAATAGAAAGACCTTGAACAGTTTCCACTATAGCTTGTTCTTCACTCTTATCAGATTTTAAAAAGGCTAGTCTTGCTGGAATATTAAAAAACAAATCCCTAACTGTAACGGTAGTTCCAGACTCCACCCCTTCACGAGGTAGAACAAAAAAATCACCAGAGTTTTCTTCTAAATTAACCCCCAATCTAAAACCAGTAGATCCACTGTGATAGGAAATAAGTTCTAATCTAGATACCGAAGAAATAGAAGAGAGAGCCTCTCCCCTAAATCCCATAGTGGAGATGGAAAAAAGATCCTCTCCTGAAGATATCTTACTTGTAGCATGACGTACCAAACATAATGAAGAATCCTCATAACTTATCCCCAGTCCATTATCCTTAACTACTATCTTTTTTTTACCACCTTGTTCTATAAAAATGTCAATTTTTGTTGAACAAGCATCTACAGAATTTTCAACAAGTTCCTTGACTATACTTCGTGGTCGTTCTACAACTTCACCAGCAGCTATTTTATTTATAACATCGTTACTTAGAAGTTTTATACTCATAGGTATTCCTCATTATAAGGGATCATGTATGGAATCTAGATACGTTCAAAGTGCACTAAAACCAGAACAACTTCCAAAAGAAAGCTTAGCTGAGGTAGCTCTTCTTGGAAGATCTAACTGTGGTAAATCCACCTTTATTAATACTTTGTTAAACAAAAAAAATCTAGCTAAGACCTCTAAATTTGCAGGAAGAACTCAAACAATAAACTTCTTCGATGTAGATTCTAAATTTTATCTCGTAGATATACCTGGATATGGATTTTCTGGATCAGATTCCAAACTCAGTAAATACTGGGAGGATCTAGTAGAAGCTTATCTAAAAAGAACAAATATTTCTTATATCCTTTTTTTACAGGATATAAGAAGAACTCTAAATGATGAAGATTTATGGGTACTTAATCACTCCCTTAACTGTGATAATCTTTTTATCATTCTTACTAAATCCGATAAATTATCACGATCAAATATTATAAAAACTCAAGCTAGCTACGAAAAAATTCTTAAAGATGCTCATATAAAATACGACGAGCTTATTTATTACTCTGCTATAAAAAGAACTAATCTGATTGATATACAAAAGAAGATATTCTCTGAATTTGGAATTAACTATTCTTTCTAAGAATATCAGGTATTTGTTGATTGACATAAAAAGTTGGAAAGGCTACATTTAGACCGAAGGTCTTTTTTAGAGATCTGTCGTACTACGGAGAGATGGCCGAGTGGACGAAGGCGCGCGCTTGGAGAGCGTGTGTAGGGCAACTTACCTAGGGTTCGAATCCCTATCTCTCCGTTTTTCTTCTTAACCCTTCCATTCTTAGATTAATTGTAGGATCAAATAATTATGACAAATAAAGAAGATCGCTCCCTTACCAATAATGCAGATTTTTCCTGTGCTATAGCAACTATTGATTCAGAGATAGAAACTATAAGAAAGCTAAAATCTATGCTTTCTCCTTCTCTGATAGAAGCGTTGAATCTAATGCAATATGCCTCGGGAAGAATTATTCTTACAGGTATGGGAAAATCTGGTCATATAGCTAGAAAAATAGCAGCTTCTCTAGCTTCTACCGGTACTCCATCTTTTTTTGTTCATCCTGCTGAAGCATCTCACGGAGATCTTGGGATGATAACAGAGAATGATGTTGTGATAGCTATTTCAAATAGTGGTGAATCAAAAGAGTTAGTTGATATACTTAACTACTGTAAACGTTTCGGAATACATCTTGTAGCTATCACAAAAAATCCAACAAGTACCCTAGCAAAGCTATCAGATGTTATTCTTCTTCTTCCTAATAACGGAGAAGCTACCCCCCTAGGACTTGCTCCTACTAATTCTACAACAGCAACCCTGGTACTTGGAGATATACTAACCTCATGTCTTATTGCAAGACGTGGTTTTTCTAAAACAGATTTTAACGATCGTCATCCTGGGGGAAAACTAGGATCTATCCTACAAAAAGTATCAGATCTTATGCATACCGGAAGTTCAATGCCTCTACTTAATGAAGATGTAGGAATGCAACAAGCTCTTTTGGAGATGACTTCAAAAAGACTTGGATGTGTTGGTTTTACTAACAAAGAAGGAATTCTTACAGGAATTCTTACCGACGGAGATCTAAGAAGATGGTTATCAGCTGACGTACTTCATAAAACAGCCCGTGAACTCATGACTCATAATCCTAAAACTATAGATAAAGATGCTCTAGCCTCTGAAGCTATGAGACTAATGAACGAAAAAAAGATTACAAATCTTTTTGTAATGGATGGTCATAAACCTGTTGGTGTAATTCATATCCATGATCTATTATCTAATGGTGTAGCCTAATTAAGTTATAAATAATTAATTAATTAAATAAATAATTAATTAATCTAAATAAAAAGCTCGTATTTTAATTCTACGGTACGAGCTTTAATATATTATATAATCAAAATTCCTCTACTGATTAACTTGTTTCATTACGATAGCCTCTCTAGGACAGATATGAGAGCAAAGACTACACCCCTCACATTTTGATAAATCTACACTAATAACTCTATTTTCTAAGGACAAAGCTTCATACTCAGATTCAGAACAAATTTTTTGACATTTACCACAAGCTATACATTTTGACTTATCAATGGTTGGATATACTTTATAACTCCTGTTTAAATCTTCATGAGCTTTTATTTTAGAAACAGCTCGGTTATGAATATCTTCTATACTATTCCAAGATTTAGATTCTAGATATGAAATAAGTCCAGATTTTAACTCATCTATAATTCCATATCCACTGATCATTACTTCAGTACATATCTGAACTACATTTGCTCCAAGAGCTATATACTCTACAGCATCCTTCCAAGTAGAAATTCCTCCCATACCTAAAATAGGTAGGTGTGAGTTAGCTCTGAGTTGACTAACACATCTTAGACCAATTGGTTTTACAAGTTTTCCAGAAAGTCCTCCGTAAGTAGAACTTCCATCCACATTTAAACAAGGATCTAAAGTGTCTATATCTAATCCCATAAATCCTTGTACTGTATTTATAGCAGCAAGTCCATCAGCTCCTGCTTCTTCTACAGCTTTGGATATTGTAACTATATTTGTAACATTAGGACTTAACTTTACAAACACAGGACATCTTGCAACCTGTTTTACCCAAGTAGTAATCCTTGAGGAAATCTCAGGACTAGTTCCTATAGCCATACCTATACCTTGTTCAGGCATTCCGTGAGGACATGAAAAGTTAAGTTCATATGCATCAACTGAAGTTTTGTTCAAGGTTTCTACTAGATCCTTCCACTTTTTTTCCTCAACAGGAGCCATAATACTCGCTATAACTACTTTTTTAGGATGTTTTTGTTTTAGATAATCTATTCCATCACACCAATACTTCACAGATTTGTGAGACAAAAGTTCAATATTTAATAGTCCTGTTATTTTAGTTCCTAATTTTTGTACTCCATATCTAGGACTAAGATCATACATATCCAGGCTATCAGGAGTTATAGTTTTTAGAACAGCTCCTCCCCATCCCATCTCAAAAGCCTTATCAATTGATTGAACCAACGCTGTAGGAGGAGCAGAAGCTAGAAGAAAAGGGTTTTCAAATTCTATACCTAAACACTTGGTTTTCAAAGTAGTCACTTTTACCTCCATTTTATACGCTATTTTTTACCCTTACTATCATCTTAACTATTAAGACTATCTTTCTTTAAAGAATTATTGAACTTTACGCCTGTTATCTAGTACTATCACCATGAGTAAGATATAAGAAAATTCTAATATAATTTTTGAGGTTTTTACAATGAGTTTAGAAAACAATTTTTTCCTAGGATATATCCCAGATTTAAAAAAAATTGTCTCTTATGGATTTAAAAAAAAATCTAACTATTACCTATTTACTAAACGCTTTATGGATAATGATTTTAAAGCCGAGATTAAGGTCGGCAAAGATTATAAGGTATCGGGCAAGGTCTATGATTGTGTAACAAACCAAGAATACCAGGAACTTAGACTAAAAGATCAAAAACAAATATATGTCACTGAGGTAAAAGAAGCTTATCTTGATATACTCGCTGATATTAAAGGGAAGGCTTTTATTAAAGCTCCTTTTTTAACTCCTCAAGCTAATAGAATTTCTTCCCTTGTTTTTAAAACCTATAAAGATAATCCTGAATTTTTATGGAAGAGTTTCCCTAACTGTGGAGTATTTAGGCATTCTTCTAATGATAAATGGTATGCAATCATTATGAATGTTGATCGATCTAAAATTGATCCATCGGGTTCTGGATTAGTAGAACTGATAAATTTAAAACTTGATGAGAACCTAATTCAAAAGCTTATCGGTACCAAAGGATTTTACCAAGCATGGCATATGAATAAGAAATCTTGGATTTCTTTAATTCTAGATGAAACCCTAACTGATTCTAGCATCTTAAAATATATTGATTTATCTTATATAAATACCATGCCTTCAACCAAAAAATGGATTATTCCTGCTAACCCTATGTTTTTTGATCTAGAGGCTGCTTTTAATAAAAACACTGAGATACTTTGGAAACAATCCAGTAATATAAAACCTAGTGATATTGTATACATGTATGTAGCTCGTCCTTATTCAGCAATCATGTATAAATGTCAGGTAACGAAAACTGATATTCCTTACAATTTTAGTAATGAGGATATAACCATAAATAAGGTTATGAAAATAAAACTTATGAGTAGATATGATAATAAATTGATGAATTTTAATAAGTTAAAAAAGCTTGGAATAACTACGATAAGAGGACCTAGATCTTGTCCTCCTAATGTGTACTCTTTACTTGATAAAAAAGGTTAAACTACTGTAGAAATAATTTAACCTCTTTTGGGGTTAGGATAAATATCATGGTTAAAAACAACGATACATTATTTGATGATGATTATAATCAACCTCTTGCTTCTAGGCTTAGACCTAGATCCCTAGATGAATTTGTAGGTCAAAAGCATCTAGTAGGAAAAGGTAAAATACTAAGAAAGCTTATAGAACAAGATAGAATGAGTTCTGTAATTTTTTGGGGTAATCCTGGAATAGGAAAAACTACCCTGGCAAGAATTATAGCCCAGCAAACTCACTGTGAGTTTATTGATTTTTCAGCTGTTACAAGTGGAATTAAAGAGATAAAAGCAGTGATGAATCAGGCTGAAGAAAATAGACACCTAGGACAAAAAACTATAGTATTTGTAGATGAAATCCATAGATTTAATAAAGCTCAACAAGATGCTTTTCTCCCTTTTGTAGAAAAAGGAAGTATTATCCTTATAGGAGCTACTACCGAAAATCCTTCTTTTGAGATAAACTCAGCTTTGCTGTCTCGTTGTAAAGTATTTGTTTTTCAACCACTAAGTACAGAAGATATTGAAACTTTAATCCGAAGAGCTCTTGAGGATCCTAGGGCTTTTCCAGATCTCAAAATCAGTATGGATGAAGATTCTATAGGAATTCTTGCTCGTTTTTCTAACGGAGATGCTAGAGTTGCTCTAACCACCCTTGAAATGTTAGTACTTAATTCAGACACAAATGAAGAAGGATCTATAAAGATAGATCAATCGATTTTAGAACAATGTATTCAAAAAAAATCACTTCTATATGATAAAAATGGAGAAGAACACTACAACATAATATCAGCTCTTCATAAATCCATGAGAAACTCAGATCCTGATGCAGCTGTATATTGGTTAGCTCGTATGTTAGAAGCTGGAGAAGATCCACTGTACATCGCAAGAAGACTTATTAGATTTGCTAGTGAAGATATAGGACTTTCTGATCCTAGGGCTGTAGAACTAGCTGTATCGGTATATCAAGCATGTCATTTTATAGGTCTTCCAGAATGCTCCGTACACCTTACTCAAGCTGTAGTGTATATGTCTATTTCTCCTAAATCTAACGCTTTGTATCTTGCTTACGAGAGAGCAAAGGTTGATGCTATAGAAAATATAGCCGACCCTGTACCTCTTGTTATAAGAAATGCTCCTACAAAACTTATGAGGGAACTAGACTATGGTAAAGGTTATGAGTATGCTCATAATACCAAGGATAAGTTAACAACAATGCAATGTCTTCCTGACTCCCTTCGGGATAAGACTTATTATCACCCAACAGATCAGGGACTAGAATCAAAATACAAACAAAGATTAGAACAGATAAAAGAATGGAAAAAAAATCATTCTAAGTCATGATTTTTACTAATTTAGTTATAGAATAAAAAAAATAAAATATCTGTTTAAAAAAAAGTCAATTTAGTGTATACACCTAGGACTCATTAAAGGAGATAACTGGAGGTAGTAATGAATAAATTCTTAAATTATTGTTTAGCTTTTAGTACTTGTCTTATATTAAATAGTGGTATTTCTACTTTGTATGGTTGTGATTTATTAAAAGATATAGACTGCTCTAAACTATTTCCTTGTCTTTCTAAAGCACTGTGCCCTCACAAGGATGAGCCTCAACCTCAACAAAATTCAACTCCAAATAGAAATTATAATATTCAAAAAGCTCAACCATATAATAATCCTAGTTTAACTTCTGCTCCTGTTTACGTATATCAAACTGTACCATCTTATGTAGTTACTACCCCTAATTATAATCAACCATCACCTACTACTGTTTATCCTAACTATAATAATCAAAATAACTCAAATAACTACAACTACAATAATACTAGAAATGAACAACCTCATCGCTATATACCAGATTCTGACAGAGCTATTCTAGAAGCAATGACTTTCCCACTGATTCTACCTGAAGCTTCAACAGCTACTGGATCTAATAACTACGCCCAAGGAACTTCATCTACTCCTTTATATCTGCCTAGTGAGACTCCAAATAGATTTCAGGGAGAAATGGTTTACGATCCTACTATAAATTCTAGACAAGATACCAACTACTCAAATAATCAAAACTATAATCCTCAACCTTCTCAAAATAACTTCCCTCTATACTGGACTGATTTTATACCTCAAGAATGTAGAACTAGAAGTTCAGATGTATTTACATTTAGATATAATAATTGGAATGTTTTAGCCTTACCACAAGGATGTCGTATGAATCTTATTGATCCTAGATCTTATAACAGGGATTTTCCAACTGGGGTTAATATATCCAATATTTTCAGAGAAGATTCCATTGAAGATATGAGATATTCTCCTGATCTCAATCAAAATTCTCCTTTTGCTCTATATCCTGATAGAACCTTTATAGTTCATCTTAGATATAAAGAAGCTTTAGATAATTCTAGTTTAAGTTATACTAGAGAACTTAATCCAACAGCACTTTATAACGTTATTCCTGGAAC
>CACXFL010000050.1 GCA_902766925.1 uncultured bacterium
TCAGATAGAAGAAAATGTTATATCTGAACTAAAATCATATACAGCCCCAGGGGAAAGTTCAGCAGACGTAGTTGAAAAACTAAAAAAACATGGAATTACCGAAGCTCAACTAGTTCAAGATGCTTCTTCTAAGATTATTCAAGAAAAATATGATCAAATAACAGATTCACTATCTGTTATAGGAGAAGCAGAACTTCGTGAATCCTATAATCTAGATTATACGATGTATACTGTATCTTATATAAAGGTAGATCCAAGTTCTGTGAAGGTACAAGTTAGTGATAAAGAAGTAAGTTCTTACCTTGCAGATGAGAACAACAAATCTAAGATCAAATCATACTATGATCAAAACTCAGCTAAATACAATATTCCTAAAAAAGTAAGTGTAAGACAAATTCTTATTACCCATAAAGATTCTTCATTGAAAAACTCTGCTACAGCAAAAGGAGCTCAAGATGAAGATCAAGATAGAGGTTCTCGTCTTACTCGTGAAGCAGCAAAACGTAAAGCAGGTAACATACTAAAAGAACTTCAAGGTGGAAAAAGTTTTGATGCTGTAGCTAGAGAAAAAAGTATGGATAAAGAATCTTCCTCTAAAGGTGGATTTATGGGATTTTTAACAAAAGAAGATCTTCCTGCAGCTATAGGGGATAAGGTATTTTCTATGGAAGTAGGTAAGTTAAGTGAAGTACTTGAATCAGATCAAGGCTTCCATATTATAAAAGTAGAATCCGTACAAGATAAGGTAGAAAAATCACTACCAGATGTTCAAACAGAGATTGCTAGAATCCTTCTAGAACAAGAAAAAACTCCAACACTTGTAAAAGATCTAGCTCAAAAAACTCTAGCTGATGTTAAATCAGGAAAATCTCCTTCTTCAAAACTGGCTTGGAAAGACACTGAAGAATATCCTATGACAGATGCTGATATTCCAGGTATTGGAAATTCAGATTCTGTAAGAGAGGCTATATTGACTCTTAAGACTAAAGGAACGATATATAACGATTTAGTATCTGATAAGGATAGTTTCTTCATTCTTAAACTTAAATCTATAAAAGTTCCTACGGATAAAGATTTTGAAAAAGAAAAAGCTACCTATAGTCAAAAACTTTCTTCTCAAAAGAAAAATTATATCCTTGCTACTGTAAGAGAACAGTACAGGGAAGATATGTCCAAAAAGATTTGGACAAATCCAGCTTATCTAGCAATTGATAAACAACAAGAAGGTGAAGAAGAGTAGAAGTTGAATAATGGTAGAAGTACGGATAGACAGCAGTTTATAGGTTGGTAGGTTTAGTTATGACAAAGATAGCAGATTGTGATTTTCTTATTATAAAAAAACCTACTAACTATGAACTTCATGCAGAAGAAGTAAACGAATTAATTAAAAAAGGTGGCTTTGGAGCTTGGTTTTACGAGAGTTTAAAAGAGGCTCATACCCAGCAACAACAAACTCTAGATACTTTACTTTCTACTATGGACAAGCGTGGTCTTCACTACAATCTTGTAGGAAGATTTGAATCCTGGCCTAGATTAGATGATTACGATTACGTTCTTACTGTAGGAGGAGATGGATCGGTTCTATCGGCATCTCAACAAATACTTACTCAAAAGCCCAAACTAGTAGGAATAAAATCTTCTGATTCTAGTGAAGGTTTTTTATGTGGAGTTGATAGAGTTGAGATAGAATCGTTTTTTGATTCTCTAGAATCCGATAAGGTGAAATTCTCCTCTATTTTAAGATTACAGGTAGAAGTTACAAGAGTATCAGACGGAAGTTTTTTTACTACTCCTCCTGCACTTAATGAATTTTTATATTCTAGTATATTTCCTGCAGGAACTTCTAGATATGCTATAAATTTCAATAATAATATTGAAGTTCAAAAATCAAGCGGTGTTTGGGTTTCTACTGCTATAGGAAGTACTGGAAGCATATATGCAAGTGGAGCTAAAGTGATATCTCCAACCCTAAATCAAGCACTCTTTCTAGTAAGAGAACCTTACTGTAAGGGGAATATCTATAAACTAATAAAAAAACAGTTTGATCCTTCAACTAATTCCTTACAAATTGAAAACCATCTAAGATCAGCTATTTTGTCTATAGATGGAACAAATTCTACAGTTCATCTAGAATATGCAGATAGACTTATATTTAAACCCGCTTCTCATATTAATCTTCTTATATCTTCTAAAAGGAAAAACTTTAGTGGCTAAGCTAAGTTTTGTTACAAAATACATTTTTGTACTACTTTTATTTCATCTACTCAGTTTCAGTGTATATGCTAAAGCTCTATCAAATAAACTTAAGGTGGTATCTACTTCTCTTGCCTCAGATGAGATAATATTTTCTCTACTGGAGAGAAGTTCTAGAAAAGAAAGTTTTGATATTTATTATTCTTACATTGCCTACAATCAAGACTATTCAAATATCTCAGATCTAATACCCAAAGAGAAAATTTTTCATATAAATAAGGAATCCTTATTTATAAAAGATCCTGATATTATTTTTTTAAGTCCTTACAATAAAGCTGAGTTTTTAGATTCCGTTTCTTCATATTCCCATGCAAAAGCTTATATCATTAGTCCTAGTTCTACCTTAGATGAGCTGCTATCAAATATAACTCTGATAGGAGAAGCTTTAGATTTAACAGGTGAGGCAACTTTTATTACTCGCCATATCTTAACTTCACTAGAATCAGTAAAATCTCGACTAAGTTTAAAACAAATATCTGTTCTAACCTATATGCCTCATAACATCACAATTTCATCATACACTCTACTAGATGATCTACTAAGCCGACTTGGAATCCACAGTATCTCAAAAGATTCTATAGGATATGCCTCCTTGGATGAAGAAAAAGTATTTCTAGGAGATAAACCTGATTATATTATCTTTATAAATGCTAACTACTCTGATCAGATAATAGATTTTGAACTTGAAAATTCTTATTTAAAACGAATTAAAATCTCTAAAGATAAGTTGATCTATATTTCTGAAAAACTTGCTTTTTGTACTTCAAATTTTATAGTAGATCTTATAGAGATTTTTGGTTCATTATGAAGATTTTAAAACTTTTAATAACTGTTTTAGTACTCCTTATAGGTGTAGTTATAAGTCTGTCTATTGGAACTACCCCAGATCTACTATCTTATTCCTGGGATAAAATTTATGTTGTTATTTTTGATATCAGACTTCTTCAGGTTGTAGCTGGAATAGTTGTAGGATTAACCCTTGGAACCTCAGGACTCCTTACTCAAGGTATGTTTAGAAATGCTCTTGCAAGTCCAGATATACTTGGGGTTAGTTCTGCATCTGTACTTGGGGTTGTAATCTGTTATATTCTAGGATTTTATTCTTCTCTTGTTTCCTTTGGATTTTCCTTTATATTTGCAACCTTGTTATCTTTATTTTTAAGTTTTTTAGCTCGTTATTCTTTTTATTCTCTTCTACTTATAGGAATATCCCTGTCTCTTCTTTGCTCTTCTATAAGTTCTCTTCTGGTTTCCTCATTTATCTTTCAGAATAAAAATATCTACTCACTTTTATATTGGTTGTACGGGGATATAATCATTAACAGTTGGAAAGATATACTAGTACTTTTCATCCCAACTGTAATTTGTTTCTATTGTGGTTTTATTCTATCAGGAAAGTTAGATGTTTTATCTTTAGGAGAAGATAGTTCTACAACTCTTGGAATAAACATCAAAAGATTTAAAATCAAATTAATTTTTGTAATCTCAACCATGATATCTATCAGTGTAGCTATAGCAGGAGGTCTTTCTTTTATAGCTCTCATTGCTCCCCACATTACAAGATTAATGTGGGGACCTAATCATAAAAGGCTGTTTATTATAAGTGGTATAAATGGAGCTAGCTTGGTAGTCTATGCAGATATTCTTCATAAGCTTCTTGTAAACTCCTATAAAAACGTTCAACTTGGTATTATAACCTCATTTTTAGGAGCTTGTTTCTTTTTGTTCATACTTATCTCTCAGCTGAAACATTCTTCGGTAAATTAGAAAGATTTTTATGCATTCTTTATCTATTAAATTTTTAAATAAAAACGATATCTATCAAGATATCGTTTTAAACTCATCTACTACCTCAGTTATAGGTAAAAATGCATCTGGAAAAACTACTTTTTTAAAAAAACTGGCACTACCATCTAAAGATATAAAATTGATATTTGATAACACCGATTTAAATGCACTGTCTCTATCCAAAAGATCCTTACTGTTATCTTGGTTACCTCATTGTGAAAAACCTAGCTTTAATTTTAAGGTGATGGATTTTATTCTTTTAGGAAGATACCCTATTCATAAGGGGATACCTACCCTAAAAGACTATCAGATAGCCGAAATCTATCTTGAACATTTAGGTGTTAAAGAATTAAAAGATAGAGATATACTATCTTTAAGTAAGGGAGAATATCAGAAGATAAATATAGTAAGAGTTCTTATCTGCCAAACCTCTCTTGTAATATTAGATGAACCTTTTTCTAACCTCGATATCTCTTCTATTGCAACTTTAGTAAATCTCTTAAAATCAGAGGCTCAGGATAAAGACAGAATGATAATATCAAGTTTTCACGATGTAAATATAGCAAATGTTTTTTCTACGGATTCTTTTATATCTTTAACTAAAGGTAAAATTAATTTTCATACTAGTATTTCAAGTTCTATTTTAGAAAGCATTTATGATATTAAGCTTAGAGAAATAGAAGGTTTTTACTCTATCTTCTAGTATCACTTTAAATTAATAATCAGCAGAAACAATTTCAGTTTACACTGACTCAAAAAAAATCTACTTGATTTAAATTGATGGCTTTTTTAATTTTTAGATAAAATTAGTTTGTCGGAGGATAATTCAAGTGTTTAAACAAGATAGCCCATTCATTATATTAAATAATAGCGTCAAATCCCCATCCCTCCCCTATACTCCACTATTATCTATAGACTCTAATCATTTTGTATCAACCCCTTATGAACAACTGGACAGTTTAACTGATGAGTTAATTTATATAGCAGATGGTGGAATTGACTTTGTCAGCAAAGAGATCATCTCTAATAACAATGTGTATTGGGTTGGAGATCATGATTCTACCAAAAACCTAACTCTACTGAATATGATCCCAGATAAAAATATGTACCATCTAGATACTAAAAAAGACTACTCTGATTTTGGAAAAATCTTAGATATCCTAGTCTCTGATAATCAAAGCTATTTTATTCAAATTTATAATGGACTTTATGGAGAGCGATCTCATGAGACGTCTAATATTCATGAAGCTTGTTTTTTTATAGATAGTATCTATAAAAAGTTTAATTTAACTTCTACTATATATTTTCACCCCTCTATAATTATTACAAATCAGATGGTTCAAATAGATATTCCTCAACACTCTAGTTTTTCAATAATTCCTACATCTTCTTATCCTACAGATGTTAAAATTCAAGGTGCCCTCTATGAAGGAGACTTTAGATTAAATAGACCCTCTATGGGAACAAGAAATATTGCTTATCAAAATCTTTGTATCAGTCCTAAAAATAACGATACTATAATGATAATACTTGAATAGACTATAATTTATTCTTGATATTGATAAAGTAGCGTTATAGACTAAAAGTAACTGTGTTATATGTATGTGAATAAGGAGTTTTTATGAAACGTGTATTCGGTTTGTTTACTGCAGTTGGTATAGTTGTTTTATCAATGGTTCTTTTAGGTTGTACATCAAATGATCAAGCTATTGAAAAATCTAAGGAAAGACCAGGTGGTTTTTTAACAGAACTTCAAACTATTCACACAACAATTCCTTCTTCTACTGTTTCTAGTAAAGATCAAGTAAAAGAAGCTATTCTTCAAGCAACAAAAGATTATGATTGGACTTTAGATCAAGAACAAGCAAATACTTTTATATTTAAGATCTTTAGAAGAAAACATATGGTAAAAGTTAAAATAACATATACTGAAAAAGAATATACAATAGAATACGCAGATAGTGAAAATATGCGTTATGATAAAGAACATAACGCTATCCATCGTAATTACATGAGATGGGTTAATAATTTAGACAAAGCCATCTATAAATCAGTACTATCTAAAGGTGGAGCAAAAAAATAATATAGGAATGTAATAAATAACAAATTCATAGGATGATTTTTATGCGTTTATTATGTTTTTTAGTGTTTACCGTACCTTTTTTATTAGTTTCATGTTCTACAACAGCAATGGTAAAAGTTGATACACTGGTACCTGTAAACCGTTCTATGGAAGACGTAAGATATGCTCTTCAACTCAGTGCTAATCAGTATGATTGGAGGATAGAATCTGATACTCCAGGTTCTATGGTATTAAAGCTAGATACCAGATCTCATATGGTAAAAGTTAAGATAAAGTACTCTGCTAAAAAGTACAAGATAACCTATATGGATAGTAACAATATGAATTACGATCCAAAAACTCAGACTATTAGACGTAATTACAACAAGTGGATACTAAATTTAGACAAGTATACTTATCAACAACTTAGTTCTCCATCTTTTAAAAGAGAAACTACATTACCATATTCAAAAGCTGGTAAAAATGTGTCAACTAAATCTGGAAAAAATAAATCTACGCGTTAATTTTAGTTAGAAAGATTATCTTCTAAAATAATTCAATCAAAGGCTTCATTTTTATCATTAAAAAAATGAAGCCTTTTATTATTTTTGTACATAATTAAAAAAACATTATTCTGTTTTCCAGTTTTCTTTTTCATGTTATTAACTCTGTATAACAATAATTCGTATATTAATCTTTTTATAATTCAGGGTGATTATCATGATTAGATTTAAAAAATCGTGTGGGATTTTAGTTCTATCATTTTTGTTTCTTTTCTTAACTACCTTTCCTTCACTTGCATACCCAGATGAATGCCAGGACAGGTTTCAAAGGAATAGTTTAGAACAACCCATTGATAGGTTAGCAACGTTTCTAGAGCGAAACAACGATCCGACAAATTCCTTCCGATATTTCTACGATAGCTGGTATCCTCAAAAATCACCATACAGAGCTCCTGATGTTAATCTAGATCTTATTTACCCTCCTTCCCGTGCTATGATACAAATTAAAGCCAATAGCACCTCAGATACACACCCAGTCACTCCAGATGATATATATGAATATGTATCATCTTTAAAAACCTCAGAAGAACATCTGTTTTTTTCTTCAGGATTAAATCATATATTAAATTATCTACTTATACTGGAAAGAAATTCTAACGCCTCAAAATTTGCTCTAGAGAATATATTCATCTATATAGCAGAGATTCTAAGACAAGATATGGTTCGTATCAAACGACATGAAGAATTACTTCCAAGAGTAGTTAATCTTATACCATACTTTAAGTTATTACTATCTAAGCGCAAACATGAATTAGAAGTAGTACGTCAAATGATTTATAATTTCCCTCATATACAACCTACCTACTCTATTGATATTCATCAAATTAAAGACCTCTTTACTGCAATATACACACAATTTCTAACACCTGCATCTAAGTATTGTTCTGCAGTTGCTGTGTCTCATAATGCAGTTCTTACTGCTGCTCACTGTGTAATACATATGAA
Organism: uncultured bacterium; assembly: GCA_902766925.1. Classification (GTDB taxonomy): domain Bacteria; phylum Bdellovibrionota_B; class Oligoflexia; order Oligoflexales; family CACXFL01; genus CACXFL01. The sequence continues at coordinate 7,612 of CACXFL010000050.1, forward strand.
ATCTGTTTCATTCCAAGATCGTTCAGGTAAGAAGTATGAATCTACCTTTGTACTATATAACAATAATTATGTAGATTCTACATCTGTAAATTACGATATAGCAGTTGTTAGATTTCCTGATAATACTTTTAAAGATTACCTTAGTGTTGATTTAGAACTTCCAAAATATTTAGAAAAAGTCGCTATCCTAGCCTATGAAGATCACGGTCAAATTAAAAGGATAGCTGTTATTTCTATGCCTTATAATAAGCCAAATAAACTAAGTACTAACGCAATTTTCAATACCATTCACGGTAACTCTGGAGCTCCTCTTGTTAACTCCTCCGATAAAGTAACAGCACTTGTTTCTGCAAAAGTAACTACTTTACTTCCTGCATTTAATAAATCTATAGTAGAAACTAGATATGCTCCTATACAAGTTAACGAATACTTTTTAAGAGAAGCAATGAAACGAAGTCCTGGTCTTATTATAGAAGGGATGGATCCAAATTAATTTAAACTTAAACTTAAACTTAAATTTAAATTTAAACTATTTACTGGAGTGAGTAGGCTAGTGTTTCTACCACTCCTAAAATTTTATTAAGATTTACTACATCTTTATTGGTAGAAAATTTTTGTTCTAGTTCTATCAACCTATCAACTTTTGTACTACTAGTAGAATCACCAGATAGCTCCCCGCTATGATCCTTGATACCCTTAGAACTCGAAACTACAGTAGACTTTTTACCTCCGATTAGATTGATTATTAGTTTATAATCCGGAGTAATTGAACACATTCCTAAATTAACAGATACAAGTTTTAAAATAGCATCTATCTGTTTTTCAGTTAAAGATCCAAATTTTATTTCATATTTATCTTCAGAAATTTTTGAAATAGATCTTCCACCACATTGAATCATAGCTCTTTTTAGATAAGCCACTTTAAACAGTAGAAAAACTTCCACTGGAAACATTCCATACCTATCAAGAGTATCTTTTAAAATGGAGTCAATTTCCTCAAGAGTTGATACTGAAAAAATTTGTTTATATAAATTTAATCTAAGATTTTCTTCTTTTATATAATTTTTAGGAATAGATACCCCAACAGGAATTTTTATCTCTACATCTACTTTTTCTTCAACTTTTTCACCTTGAAGTTCTTTAACTGCCTCTTCTAACATCTGGGTATACATCTCAAAACCTACTGAATTTACATTTCCAGATTGTCTAGCACCTATAAGATCCCCCGCACCTCTTAGTTCAAGATCATGACTTGCTATCTCAAACCCAGCTCCCAGATCCTGATATGAAGAAAGTATATTTAATCTTTGCATAGCTTCTTCACTTACCGCTTTTAAATCCTTTGCTAAAAAATAAGCGTAAGCTTGACGTGAGCTTCTTCCTACCCTTCCTCTGAGCTGATAAAGCTCTGCTAGACCAAATTTATCCGCATTATTTACAATCATAGTATTAACATTAGGCATATCAATACCAGACTCTATTATAGTAGTACAAATAAGAACAGAGAATTTATTATCTAAAAAATCTACTATAACCTGTTCTAGATCCGATTCTCTCATCTGACCATGAGCTACCTTCATAGAAATTTCAGGTAAAAGTTCTTTAAGATATGCATAGATACTAGCTATATTTTCTACCCTATTATGAACGAAAAATACCTGTCCTCCACGAAGAACCTCTCTTCTTATAGCCTCTTTTATAAGTAAAGGATCAAGATTTGCTACATAGGTTTTTATCCCTAATCTATTAATAGGAGGAGTAGATATCAAAGAGATATCCTTAAGTCCTAAAAGAGCCATATGAAGTGTTCTAGGAATTGGAGTAGCAGATAAGGTAAGTACATTACAACCGTATTGAAATTTTTTTATCTTCTCCTTATGCATTACTCCAAATTTTTGTTCTTCATCTATCACTAAAAGACCTAATTTTTTTATTTTAATATCTTTTGAAAGTAATCTATGAGTTCCTATCAAAACATCTATGGTTCCATTTTGAACTCCCTCTATATTTGCTTTAATCTGAGAGGAGGATACGAATCTATTAGCCTGAGCAACCTTTATACCATAGGATGATAATCTGTCCAGAAAAGTCTTATAATGCTGATAACAAAGTACAGTCGTAGGAACTAGTACCAAAGCCTGATATCCGTCCATACAGGTTCTGTACACAGCTCTTAAAGCTACCTCAGTTTTTCCAAACCCTACATCCCCACATATCAACCTATCCATAGGTTTAGTCTCAGATAGATCTTGATTTACTTCCTCTATAGCTCTTAACTGATCGGTAGTCTCCTCATACATAAAGCTTTGTTCAAACTTATAATAATCCTCAGATATAGGTGATAAACTTACTCCTTTTGATACCTTTCGTTCTGCTTGAAGCTTTAAAAGTTCTTCTGCAATATCTTTTACCTGTTTTTTAACCTTAGACTTTCTAAGAACCCATCCTTTAGATTTTAACTTATCCAGGCTAACTTCATCAGTACCACCGTTATACTTTTGAAGAAAATCTAACCTATACACTGGAACCAGTATTTTATCTTTATCAGCATACTCAATCTGTAAAAAATCGTTTTGAGTTCCTCCGATTGTTAAAGATACTATTCCAAGATATTTTCCTATACCGTGTTCTACATGAACTATAAGTTTTCCTGGAGTAAGTTCTTTAAAAGAAGAAAGATAGTTTTGAAGTTTTTTAGATGCCGTCCTTCTTGGTTTACTCTTACCAAATAAAACATGGTCTGAGATTATTAAAACACTATCATCTACAAGATAAGAACTTAGATATCCGGTTGATACATAAAGCACTCCCTCATCTAACTTCGAATCTATAATTAATCTTTCTATACCATCTTTAATTAATTTAAAGTGTATGCCTTTATATTCTAAAATATTTACTAGCCTTGTATAAGTCTCATCCATACTCGCTAGAATAACTACAGCTTTGGAAGTAAGATTATCTTCAATAACTTTCATCCAGTTATCAAAAACAAAATCTTTCTGTCCAGATTGTACACTAAGAGACTGACTAGTATAATTAATTACCTGAGCCTCAGGATCTATACTAGGATTAGAAAATTCTATACAAAATGAATCTTTAAAATTTAACTCTTCTACGGAGCAAAACATGCTACTAGGAGGAATAGATATTTTCCCTTCTTCTATATCTTTTTTATATGAAAAGTTAACCTCATCTAAAAAACTTTCATACTCTTCTTCACAAAATGCTCTGGTTTTAGGAAATAAAAATATAGAATCGTCTGCTAGTTGAGAAAACACGGTAGATTCTCTGGTTCTAAATATAGGATAGAGTGTCTCTATATTTGCTCCTTTATGATCTAGATCAAACTCACGCATAAGTTCTTCTCTATCAGAAGAACTCATTTTAAACTCAGATAAAAACTCATGAAGATGTTGAGAATCTTTTCTTTTAATTTCCTTATCGTATCTAAATATTACTTCTCTAAACACTGATATCCAAAAAGAATCCAACTCATCAAAAGACGATTGACTCTCTGGATCAAAAAGTCTTAGTGAAACTACCTTATCTCCCCAAAACTCTATTCTACATGGATACTTGTTGGTTGGAGAAAATATATCAAGAATACCTCCTCTTAGAGCAAAAAATCCCTCTTCCTGAACTGAGCTATCCTGACGATATCCTCTCTCTTCTAAAGATAATACTAAACTGTCTATATCTATGATCTGATCCTTTTTAATATGAATCATCTGAGAGGAAAAATCATCTTGTGGCAAAGTTTTTTGAGCTAACCCCTGATATGTAGTTACTATGATGTTACCGGATTGCGTGATTTTCTTTTGTTCTAATGCAAGAGTGGATAGAAGTTTTAATCTTTGAAGTTTAAGATATGAGTTATTAGAATATCTATCTGCTCCCCATACTCCCCAATAAGATAGAGGATAGAAATTCTTCTCTTCTTTTAAAAATACCTTAGACCAAGATGAAAAATCTTTATAACTAGGAGTCACTATAACTAAGTTATTGTATCCTAACTCAGAGTATAAGTTTTTCTGATTTTTTTTGATCCAATCATAAATTCCAAGACTAACTAGTTCTCCATAAGATCCCGAAGGACCTACAAACTGAACAAGTCTTTTTTGTTTTAAATACGAATCTAAATTATCAAGAAAACTCTTTACAATCATCCCATCTTCCATAGTTATAAATTAAATCAGTTCAAACTTTATAATATATCATAACATAATTTTCACCCTTTTTATTAGGATGATTATACCCATCAGTCCAACTCATCTCCCCTGTTGAAAAAGATAAAAGCTTGATCTTTTTATCTATTATCTAATTTACTATTTCCAAGTTAGATTATACTCTGGATACTATTAAATCAAAAAGGAGAAAAAAAGTGCATTGTAAAGAACTTTCTTCCTCGATAAAGATTCTAAAAGAGGTATTTAAACAAGATCATGCTAATGGAGGATCTTTACTAAAATTAGATCTTTTTTGAAGTATCTAATAATAAAAAAACAGCTGAGTTAAGAGGAAGGTTAGAAAGTGTAAAAGTCAACATGATTAAGTTTTCTTTAAAAGAAAAGAATTATCTGGATCTTAGCTAAAGGAAGCTAATATTAAAAAAAAGATACCTACTTATTTAATAAAAACTAAAGGCTCTAGATCTTCTATTAATCTAGAGCCTTTAGTTTTAGATTTTCACTAAAATTATCCACCCACTACCTTTGATGAGGCTTGATCATTATTTTTTGATTCTTGATCTTCCAAAGATTTATTTACAAAACGTCTTAAAGCATCATCATCTTCTCTAGATATTTGAACTATTTTTATAGCTATACCGGTATTTCCTTCATTTCCTTGAATATCTTCTTTTTTAACAACCCTTGCTACCTTACCGTTAAAAAAGACCGTGGTTTTTGAATCTATCTCTAACCATACTTCAAGTATTGAAGCAGAGGTAAAAGGAAATCTTCCAGGACGTTCAAAATTTAGGAAAAATCCGTTTACACTGACATTATAAGTTAAAAGATCATATCTTGTATCAGAACCGATAGATCCTAAAACTACCCTCAATGGCTTCGTTAATGAAGCACGTCGTACACGTCTTTTTTCAGTTTGTTCTGCCACGCCAGTTTTTCCTTTATAACATTAGATAAAAAACTCTTCCCTTAAATAACCGATATGTTTTTCGGCTATCTTTAAAAAATACTTAGTTTATTTTGTATTACAAGGATAACATGCTGTTATTATTAATTAATTACTCTCCTACAAGTTTATCCCATCCTATCCAACCTGAGATAACATGTTGGTTATTATCTATTTGAGAAACTACCTGCTTACCAGCCTTAATCAGAGATCTCCACTCACCTACTGTTGGAATAGCTCCTAACATAAAAGAAGAATCATCTTCTTTTTTTACTTGTACTCTATAAAGATAATCCACGGTATTTTGTGTTATATTTTTAAGACCTAATATCCATAAATCTAAATCAGATTCATTCATTCCAAGATCCCTAGCATTTATACCAGATCTTTTAATAAGGTTAATCGTTGCAACAAATCCTTCTACATATGTTCCAAGACTACAAGGTCTATCGTTATTTTCAAAAGCTCCTCTCCTTTTTCCTCGACTAATCTGTTTATCCAGAACTGATGAAACTATCTTTATAGCGTGTTCTACCAATAGTTTTTTTTCTTTTGTTGATAACTCCACTCCACTTTCAAAAAGTTTATCAGTCGCTATCAATGCCCAATGATCAAAAGGAACCTTCTTTTGATCTTTTCTAGTAGTCGCTAGATAACTAAGAGCTTTCTTACCTGCTTCAAGCCATCTAGGGTTTTTATCAAACATATATAAAAAAATAAGTCCAAGACTAGCTTCTCCAGGATAATACAAAGAATTTGTAGAATAATCCTTTTCTTTTTTCTCCCAATTAAACGCTGAAGTAAAACTCCCATCGTTGTTTTGTAAAAGAAGTATAAATTCAGCTAGCCCATTCATAATCTTTTTATCTTGATCTGAAACACTACCCGAGTCTTCAGCATATCCAGCCATAGCAACAAGTCCCAGTCCTAAGCCTCCTAGTTTTACCTTAGTTACTGATATTCCTTCCTCAGATTTTTTTGAAACCATCCCGTACATATTTTTCATAGGTTTTATATAATTTTTCTTCATGTATGATATGAGATTTTTTCTAATCTTAAAAAATCTTTTCTGCGAGTTTGAGCTAGCTTGTTGATATATATTATCATAGAGATAAAGTGAATACACAGTTCCAGCATGTCTTAAAAGATTGTACTTTGAGGTTCTAAATTTTTCATCTCCAAACTTTCTTCTATATATCAACCTTCCTGAAGGTTCAACCTGATCATACATAAAGGATGAAGCAAACTCTATAGCTTGTTGCAATTGGATTCTACTAATATTTTGGGTAGTTTTTTCACTAAGTGAAAATTCTTCAGTATCTGCTGTTAGATAATAAGAATAAGTACTTATCACTATAAGAAGGATAACTAAAAAAGATATCACCCATACACTTATTTTTAAAAACTTATTTTTCATACACCTATTTAATTATTAGAAGGTCTACTATCTTGAATAATCTTACCATCTGAAAGTTCTACAACTCTATCTGAGTATTTAAGTACTGATCTATCATGAGTAGATATAATAATTGTACTACCTTCTTTAATAGAAAGATTTTTCATGAGTTCAAGAATCATTCCTGAAGTTACATGATCTAGGTTTGCTGTAGGTTCATCAGCAAGAATTATATTAGGTTTATTCATCAAAGCTCTTGCAAGAGCTACCCTTTGCATCTGACCTCCAGAAAGTTTATTAACTCCTTGATACATCTGTTTTTCAAGTCCTACAGCACATAATAACTCTTTAGCTCTTTGTTCTATATCATAAGGAAAATCCAAAGAAGATAGCTGTGCTGGTAAAATTACATTCTCATAAGAAGAAAGTACCGGAACTAAATTAAAATTCTGAAACACAAATCCTACGTTTTTATTTCTAAACCGAGCCTTCTGACTTAAACTAAGTGAGGAAAGATCCTGACCCTCTACTACTACTTTACCTCTAGTTGGAATATCTAAAGCTCCTACCAGATTCATAAATGTAGATTTTCCTGATCCACTAGATCCCATTATAGTTGTTAGTTCACTCTTTCTTATCTTTATATCAATACCAGATAGCGCATGAACTATATTTTCTCCAAGATAAAAATCCTTATCCACTCCACAGAGTTCAACAACTATATCTGAAACTTCCTTATTCATCTACTTTCTCCTTATTTATGGAAAAACCTCTGTCTGTAGAATTTTAACTCTTCAATACTCTGATTTATATCCTCTAGTGCTCTATGATTATGTTCAGTTTTTTCAAATTCAACTCCAAACCACCTTTTTACAAGTTCTTTAACAGTAGATACATCTATCATCCTATAATGTAAGTAGGAATCTAGATCCGGCATATATTTTCTGATAAAACGTCTATCCTGCCAGATAGAGTTTCCACATAAAATAGCTTTTCCTTTTTTTGTATACTTTTTAATATAATCGAGAACTTGATGCTCTACTTGATTTACTGATAATTTAGACTCTCTAACTTGGGACCAAAGACCAGATTTGGTATGCTGATTTTGATTCCAATCATCCATTCTTAAAAACATCCCCTCATCTTGATATACAACTAGATCCTTACCAGAGTCTAAAATATCCAAGTTTTCATTTGTTACAACCACAGCTACTTCTAGTATTACATCACGACTCGGATCAAGTCCACTCATTTCAAGATCCATCCATACAAGGTTTTTTTCTATATCTGAATTAGTTTCACTCATACAATCCTCTTAAAAATTTCCAACCTCATCTATTTATTTTACCATACTATACATAAATTATCGTATTTTGAAAAATACCAACGCTCCTACAATCAAAGCTACTACCGACACTATATGAAACTTCCATGTTACTTTTGATTTACTGGATTCTTCTGATCCATACTTTTCTATCCCTCGAATTACAAAATGGTGATGTATAGGAGCACGTTTAAATACCCGTCTTCCCTGATGGTCTGAGAAGAACTTTCTAGTGAATTTAAAACAGCCTATTTGAATTACTACAGACAAAGCTTCTGTAAGAAAGATAATGCATATTAACGGTAGGAAAAACTCTGCTTTAATAAGAACAAACATTAGTCCTATAGCTCCACCAAGTCCAATAGATCCACTATCTCCTAGATAAATTTGTGCTGGAGGACAGTTATACCAAAGGTATGCAAGGATTGCCCCACAAATAGCAGAACATATTGGAACAAGTTCATCTACCCCAGGAAGATAAGGAAGAAGAAGGTGACTTGATACTACAAAGTTACCAGATGCGTAAGCTACAGACCCTATAAAAATACAGGAACATATTATAGGAACTGATATCAGGGTATCTAGCCCATCTGTAAAATTAGCTCCATTAGCGGTAGCTGTGGTAACAAAGCTCATAAGAAGGATATAAACTACTACAGGAAGAGCAGGATACCATAAGGATGGTTTTATAAAAGGAATGGTAAGATTTGTGGTCATCTGAGGAGTATAAATATAAGTAAATGCACATACTATCAAGGAAAAGATAAAATAACAGACAAGTCTTTTCATAGCTGATATTCCATCTGTCTTTTCTTGATAGGATTTTTTATCTAGTTTTCCTTCTAGAAACAGTTTCTTATTTTTTATTTTTACCCAATCATCAATAAAGCCTACGAGAAAATAAAGTACCATAATGGTAAGACTAGAGATAGAATAGCCGTTCATTCCAGAAAAGCATAACGATGAAAAAAGTACCGTAAGTATTAAAAGAACTCCACCAAATATAGGAGTAGAATTAGCCTCGTTAAACTCAGCAATTGCTCCTTTCTTTTTCAAATATTTGATAAATACAGGGAGTAGAAAAAAGACAAGAAAGAAACTTAAAAGAGCAGAAGCTCCAATTCTAAACAACCTATCAGAGAATAGGGATTTTCCAACTAACTCGGCCAACCAAAAACTTAGCATACCATCTCCGCTGAAGATAAAAACAAAAACTTAAAGCATTTTTAATTAAAATGCTTTAAGTTATTCTAACATTATTGTTATATAAATAGTAATTTAAAAATATAATTTTACGAAATTTATATAGACAAAAAAACAGGCTGTGTATAACATCTTCGTGTAGTATTTTTTTCTAGTATCGAGGAGTGCATTAATGAAAAAGAAACTGATTTTCTTGATCACGTTGACATTGTTAGCTGTTTATGGGGTGATTCCATCCGTTATTTATTTTACTCAACCTGCTGAGATTAGAAACAATCCAGAGTTACTGGCTAAAAAAATTCCTTCCTGGTTACCTAGTTCCCACATTAAATTAGGGCTAGATTTACAAGGTGGGGTACTTTTAGTACTTGGTGTAAA
>CACXFL010000051.1 GCA_902766925.1 uncultured bacterium
TATGAAGAATTTAGACAGTGCGTATATAAAAAAGGTGTAAGCCTCTTTGTGTATCATATATACTACGATGGATCTAAGATTTCATGTAAGTTAAAAAAATATTTTGGAGATGGAAGTGATGATGATGATGATGACGATGATGATGATGTAGAAGATGAATAAAAATAAAATCTAAATTTAATCACCATATAAAAAGGAAACTAACTATATAATTTAAAGTTATATAGTTTCCTTTTTTATGTAAGGAGTTTTGGCTATAGCCAAAACAAACAAGCATCTCCGTAACTAAAGAATCGGTAGTTATTAGCTAGGGCCTCTTGATACAAAGATTTAATATTATCCAGTCCTACTAGAGAAGCAACCAACATCAGTAGTGTAGATTTAGGTTGATGAAAGTTTGTCATAAGGGCTGTGTTAAAAAAAGGATGATACCTATATGAAGAATCTAGAGGTCTAATAAATAGGGAAGTTCTTTGCATGGTATCTGTTTTTTCTTTCATCCTTTCCCAACTATCCTCACACATGAGTCTAAAAGATTCCAAACATCTAAGAGTAGTAGTTCCTACAAAAATAATAGGACGTCTCAGTGATTTATATTCATAGAGTAAATCCAGGGTCTGTCTAGGAACAGTGTAGCGTTCTGAATGCATAACATGCTCGTCTATATTATCTGTGGTTACAGGAAGAAAAGTACCAGCTCCTACGTGTAAACTTATAGAAGCAAACTGAACTCCCTGAGACTCTAGATCGGATATAAGATCTTGGGTAAAATGAAGACCTGCAGTAGGAGCAGCTACCGATCCATCAAGTTTTGCATAAACCGTCTGATATGCAACCCGATCTATTTCATCTAAACTTTTATCAGTATCTTTTCTTGATATATAAGGAGGAAGAGGAACTCGTCCATACTCTTCTAACCAGGATTTAAATGAAGATGATGAAAGATTAAAACTTATTTTAAAAGTAGAAAGTTCTTGACCGTTTTGATCTTTAGAAAGAATAGTTCCTGTAATATCGTTAAAATTAATTACAGTATCTTGTTTTAATTTTCTTCCAGGCTTTCCTATAGCAATCCAACAAGAACTAGAATCATCTAGGTTATCCAAAATTTCTTCTAGTAAAAATACTTCTACCTTTCCTCCACTAGGTAAATGTCCATATATTCTACTATGAATTACTCTAGAGTTATTTACCACTATCAAAGAATCTTTTGGAATAATCTGGCAAAGATCATAAATATGAGAATGCTTAAATGTTAAATCCTTGTTTACAACTAGAAGTTTTGCTTGGGTCTTATCTTGAAGAGGAACCTGAGCAATACTTTGTGGATTTATTGGATAATCAAAATCATCTAGATGATAACTCATAAAATAAAGTCCTATAGTTTATAGTTTGAAAAAAATTATAAGTCAGTAACAACTATTCCAAATAAGGATGTAAAAACATAGATTTTACATTATAACCTACTTGATCTATATCGTAGGTTATGTAGTTCATTAATCCTGGAAGAAAAGTCTTCCAGTAGTTTTTAAATTTATTTGGGTCTTCAGTATCAAATTCTAAAGTTACTGTAGGAATAGATCTTTCGTTTCCTGCATAGTTTCCTAAAGATCCTGGATAATATGTATATTGAACAACTCGGTAGTTTCCTGATTTTTCAGATATAGAATAAACTAGGTTTTTAGCTTTTTTTTCAGTTGGGGTAGAAGCAACTTTTTTGCCAGGTCCATCGTAATCTAAAAATCCAAGTGGTGCATGCATCGATAGAATTTTACTAGGAATAAATTTATTGATCAGTCTTATTTGAAACAGGGTTTCTACCTCGGAGTTAGGAAAATATCCTGGAAATACTCGTTTGTCTCTTTTTCTTCCAGGACGAGTTTGCCATGATTTTTTGGCAGAACTATACCAGTCTTTAGTAAAAAAGTTACGGTTAAGATCTACCCCGTTAGTATTAGCTCGGGTTGGTTTATCTAGAAACAGTCCATCTGGATTGAGTAGTGGTGCTATAATGATTCTAATGTTTTTATCGGTATAGATATCCGGGTTTTCTTTTAGATATGTTGCAAGTTTAAAGCCTATAGGAATAGCCACAAGCTCATCTGGATGAACTCCACTAAATATCATAGTAGATCTTTGACCATTACCAAACTCCGTATAGATCAGAGGATGACCTTGTTTTGTTCTTTGTTCTGCAGTCCAGTCGATAGAAGAACATGGATCTTGGAACCAATTGTATTTTTTAAATACAGAATCTAACTTTTCACAAAAAGCTTTGATATCTTTTTTAGAAGAAGAGCTTGACTCATATTTAAATTGATCTTTGTTGGTAGGAGTAATCATATCTATATTAGTAAACAGGGACTCTGCTACCTTTGAAGATACAGGACGAATATATGCCATAAGAGTATCAGGTATAATACTCATAGATAGATAGCTTAGAAATAATACAGCTAGTAAATATATATTTTTATTTTTATTCTTATTTTTTATCATTTAAGTTTCCTCAACTTCTGGTTTTATAAAATATGGTAACTTGTAATTTTTATTATGAGGATTATCAGGGTTTTTATAGAATTTAGGTTCAAACTCTAAATCAAAATTTTCCTTACAAGCTCCACAGTAAATATGTTTTGTTATCTTGTTTGAAAACCATCTTCTGTTACAATTAGGACAGATGTATATAAACTTGGCATCTGTTACAAGTCTTGAATGTATATGTACTTTATGATCTACAGGAAGTAAAGTAGAATTAAATTCTTTCATCTTTTGGTAAAAAGATGCTGTATGAGAGGGATCCTTATAACAATCGTATAACCAGATATGGGTTAACTCATGAAAAAGAGTATACGGAATAAGGGTAGGATCCTTTGAAAAATACGAAGCGTTAAGCTTTATGGTTCTTGAAAAAATATCAGCAAGTCCTAAAACGGAGCTCATCTTGGAAGAAAAAATAATTGCTACATTACCCTGGATAGATCCTTGAGGCTGGTTTTTAAAAAAAGGAGAAAATTTTATATAGTAATCATAAGAAAAACTTTGAAGCTCCGAAAGAGTAAAAGTTCTATTTTCATGAAGATAAGGATGATCCCATTGTGGAGGAATCATAGAGGATAGATTAGAGGTAGATTCTTCGGTCTTTGAAGTAGAAGAAGACAGATCGGAAGAAAAAGAAGAAGATTTTTTGTTCCAAAAATCTGAATCAAACATATCTAAAATATTTGTCATATATCTATATCCTAACTGTATGATTGGAAACTAGATCATCTAGTTTCTTTGAGGTATTAGTAAGGTTAAAATTAAATCTAGACTTTTCTAGTTTGGACCATAGAGGTCTTCGTTGAAAAGTTCCATCCCAAGGGTATATATTAGCATAGCCATGCAGGCGAAGCTGTATAAAAGGACTAAGCTTGTGGATTTTAGTTTGATCCAGGGAATCTATTAAGGACTTTGATGAAAGTACGAGATTGAGTTCTGGGAATACGGATTTTATATAACTTATATGTTTTAAAAAAGAACAAGTATCTAAGTTCTCCTGTACTAAAAAGATAGGAAGAACATAGGGGTATTTTACTAACATAGAAGATCCGAGCTCTGATAAGGAACTAAGCTCGTATATTGGATACAATGGATCGGTAGAATTAGTTCTAGGTTTAAAAAATACTCCGTTTTGAATCAGATTTATCTCAGCATTTCTTATGCTGTAACGGTACATACTAGTAGGAACCAACCAAGAAGAATCCTCTGGGATGAGATCTAAGATATCCTCTTTTTTAAGGTTAGGATTAAATATAAATATACCCCTGGATGATAAACAACCTTGTTGTCCGAGGATAAAAGCATCTTGAATCATAGAAGGCAGAGGATCTAAAGAAGTATCGATATTAAAGGCTAGAGAAGATCCAAACCCTTGAACATAAGAAGGAAATTGTCTTGTTAAAATATTTATTGTCTCATCAGATCCATGAACAAAAATAAAACCGGTTTGGATCCTGGTTTTATAAAAAGATGAAGAATCATATATTTTGATTTTATTATCTGAAAAACCATGCAAGCTTAAATATGAGTTAAATGAATTTAAAAAATCTAACGATAGTTCGTTTGTAGATCTAGTAGATAATTTACAACTAATCTGGAAACCACAGATATAAGCCATGATAACTGGATAGATTAGAGCCATCTGGTTAGTAGAAGAAAATAACATCAGTACAGATGATGGAAGATCTAAAAAGATACTATTAGAACCAGAATCAGAATCAATCTTAGATTTAGGATCTATACCTAAAGAAGTTAGTGAAGCTTTGAATAAATCAGGATAGATACTGATACTTTTTAAAATACTAGACAGTATCAAAGAAGCTCCATGGCTAGAATCAAAATGTTTGGAATATAAAGTTTTGGTTGATTGTGAATTTAGATAGAGTTGAAGAAAAAAGTTACATAGAGCTGCTCTTTTTTTCATATCTGGTATCGATATATTAAGTTTTTTACTATCATCTATTGTAATATTTGAAAAAGGATCCCGAATCAGTGGAGAAATATTTAGGGAACATCCTTTAAGTACTGAAGAAGGAACTCTGGATATAAAACGAAATTTATAATAAGAGGAGTTTTTATCAGGGATAAGTTCACAAATATCTTGAGTACGTATAGGATAATTAAAATCTACTCGGTAAGGATCGTTAATAATTAAAGGTCCTTGGTTTGGACTACTATCAGATTGATTTTGATCAACTGATAACTGTACCCAGGAAGGAAATCTAAGGTATCTATGTTCTAGTGGGGTAGTGGTTTTTTTGGTTTGGTTAGAAATTCTATTATTGTAACTTACCCAACTATAAGCTTGGGAAGATAGCTCACTCATACTGTATTCATCTATAATATTATCAGAAGGAACTGATAGATATTCCTTGCAGTAAGAGTGTATCTTAGAAGGACTAAACTCTTCTCTTCTTATTCCCTTGTTTCCTCCAGTTTGAATTAAAGCAATATCTGAAGAAAGATGGAGTTTAATTCCAGCCTCTTTTAACTTGTCGAAGATATCTACTAGTTGAACAGTGGTAGTAAAAAGCCAGAATTTCTTTGAGTGATCTATTTTATATATAAAATCATCTACCGAGATATTTTCTACATCCCAGTATTTAGATAGCACGTCAAGCATCCAAGAAAGACTACTAGTAGGCATGGACTTTAAAGGAGGAATCAGAGAATATCCTTTTATCTTCAAAGAAGAACTTCCGTAGAAACTATCAAGCATAGATTTAAAGGTAAATACGGATTCAAACTCGTATAGATCTAGTCCTGGTTTTGAAAACAGGGATCTACTCCTTGTAGAAGTGGTTCCACTGGAATAAAACTCGTAGTGAAGGGAATTTCCCTGGAAATAATCCAGAGGTTTTTGTTTAAAAGTTTCTATGGGAAGAAAATTTAATTTAGATAGAGAATCACTAGCTTTTTGATTAAATTTGTTGTTTTTCTTTAGCTGTTCGATATAAAATAAATTAGAGTTCGTATGTTTCAACGTGTCAAAAGCTGACATATCAGAAGCTAGGATGGATCTGATAGTAGTGTAGGTTTTTGTACGTTGATCTAACATAAAATGTTAACCTCTATTTTTTGTGCAAAGTTAATAATGACGTATCTAATTAAATTAAACCATTTTGAAGGTCCATTGGATCTACTGCTCTATCTTATTAAAACAAATGAGATAGATATATTTAATATAGATATTTTTGTGTTAACTCAAGAGTATTTAAACTATTTAAGACTACTTGATTTTAAAGATCTAAAGGATGCTTCTGACTTTTTGGCAATGGCAGCACATCTTATTGAAATTAAATCAAGACTTCTTCTACCTCAGGATGAAAAAGTAGCAGAAGAGGCTGATGAAGATCCAGTCAAAAGTCTACAACAAAGACTTATTGAATATGAACAGATTAAAAATGTATCAGCTTTGTTTGAAAAGAAGTTTACTACTTATCAAACTATTCATACTAACTACGAGTGGAAAAGGCTTGCTCCTTTTTATGAAGACAGTTCTCTTCCTTTGAAGGAAGAGGTAGCCTCCTTGGTGGTACTGTATGAGTATTTACTTAAAACTCTTCCTGATAAAAAAGCTGTAAAGGTTGAAGCAAAGCTTCATAAGGTTGGAATAGATGAAAAGATCGAAGAGCTTTCAGTTATTTTAGCTAAGGTGAAGTTTGCTCTGTTTCAAGGGTTTTATTCTAGATTTGCTTCTAGATATGAACTTGTAGTTTATATACTTGCGATGTTAGAGATGGTTAGATGGGGTAAACTAAACGTTTATCAACAAACTATGGGTGGACCTATCTGGTTATACCTTCCTGATTATAAGGTAGAAGATCTTCCACTGACTAGGGAACAAAAAGCTATAATTATGGAAGATAACTATAGTGTAAGTGAAGTTAGTGGAACTGATGGTGAAGTTAAACCTAGAGTTATTCAAGGGGCTACGATTAAGGATGAAACGGAGGTATCTAAAGATTCTAGTGGAACTAAGGGTAAGGAAGAATTAGAATTTGATACAGCTATTCTTGAGGGGGATAGTAAATCTGATCTAGAATCAGATATCTAAAAGAATGGAGAAAATATGAGTGATCTTGATCGTGATCGTATTGAACAAAATGAAGATATGGATATTGATGTAGCTAGTGAAATAGGTGAAGAAGCTAAACTTGGTGAAGTGGGGGAAAGTAGTAGTCAAGTTGGAAATCTAGAAGATATTTTTTTAGAAAGAAGTGTGGATCTACCACTTAAAGCTCAGGTAGAAGCTGTTGTGTTTGCTTCTCCTAAACCGGTACTTATTCCTGATATTATCTCTTATCTTCCTGGAGAATATACTCCTAGTGAGATAGAAGCTGTAATACTAGAACTTCAAGATGAATATGAAGGAAGAAATGGTGGTTTTAGTTTGGAGTATACTAAAGGAATTGGATATCAGTTTAGAACTGTTTCGAAAGCTGCACCTATAATGGAGCTGATGTTTTCAGCTAGACCTAAACAATTATCTAAGGCAGCACTAGAAACTTTAGCAATCATAGCTTATAGACAACCAACTACTAGAGCTGTGGTTGAATTTATTCGTGGAGTAGATTCTGGAAGTATTATAAAGAATTTGATGGAAAGAAATTTTATTAAATGTGTAGGAAGAAAAGAAGATATAGGTCGTCCTATGCTTTTTGGAACTACGGATGAGTTTTTGCAAGTGTTTGGAATTAGCTCTATTGAAGAACTTCCTTCGCTCCAATCTTTCCAAAGCTCTTCTGATGTAATAGAAGAAGCTAATAAGAAATTAGAAGATCTAGAAGCCGCAGATCAGGTGGTTCATGTTGAAAAGATTGTAGGAGATGGATCCA
>CACXFL010000052.1 GCA_902766925.1 uncultured bacterium
AAATGTTTTTTTATCAGAAATATCGTATGCTACCTGAATATATTGTTTTTCTCCTTGATTAATTGTGACAAAATCAATTTCTTTATTATGTAAAGCACCCACGTATACTTCATATCCTCTACGGATAAGTTCTATCGCAACAATGTTCTCCAATACATATCCATAGTCCATATTCTTTGTACCAAGTCTTGCATATTTAAAACTGTGATCTGATAGATAGTATTTGCCTTTGTATCGTAGATATTTTTTACCTTTTACATCATATCTTCTAACTTTGTAGAAAGCATAAGTTCTACATAAGTAGTCAATATATTTATCAATTGTCTTATGATCTACTGTGGTTTTGTTTTTGGTAAAAGATTCACAAATAGATCTAGTGGAGATGATATTCCCAATATTATCCATGAGATAATCAATCAGCTTATACAAAATAGGAGTATTACGGATTTTATTTTTATTGATGATATCTCTTACAATTAAGGTATTTAAAATTTCAGAGTCTATATAATGATATTTTTGATTCTTTTTAGTATAAAGATAAGAACCAGGCATACCACCATCTTTAATATAATTTGTTAAACTTTCGTATATATTTTTTGAGGTAAAATAAGCAAGATACTCAGAAAAACAGAATGGTAATATATGTACCTGGTAGGTTCGTCCTACAAATAAAGTGGCCAGATCACTACTTTGTAAAAAAGCGTTAGAACCGGTGACATATATATCGTATTTTTCTTTTGCATGTAGACTATTGATAGCTTTTTCAAAATGCGGACACATTTGAACTTCATCAATCAATAGGTAGTTATTTTGTTCTTCGCTAAAATGTTTATCAATATAGTTTTCAAGCTCATGATATTCCAATAAGTCTTCAAATTTTGTAAGGTTAAAATTAATGTGAATAATGTTAGAATTATTATCTTTTTTTTTAATTTCTTTTATAAATGATTCCATTAATTTTGATTTTCCACAACGTCTTACTCCAGTAATGATCTTTATATCTGGGGTATTCATCAAGGTGCATAGCTCGTCAATATAGATGTTTCTTTTTATTAATTTCATGAATCTTCCTCTTTGAACTAGTCTAACATGCCTATTCCCCATTTTCAATATTTTTGAATTTTTGGGGAATAGAAAGCAAAATATCTAAAAAAATCAATAGGTTCTAAATTCTTGAAAAAACGGTTATTGAATGTGGTGAGTTCAAGATACTTTGAGTTGATTTCTTTTTTGTATTTACGAATCATATTTTTTATGTAGTTCGTAAATCAGTACATCGGAAATAGATTTTCTAGAAATTACCCCCCGGGCTGGATAAATCTTCTAATTATTGTATTAAATTCTTAGATTTGATACTTTCTTTCACTAGGGAAGTAAAAAATATAGAACGAAATACTTAAGATAAGTATAAGAATAGTTGAGAAAAAAATATGAAAATTTCAGGATTTGTAAAACTTTCTACGATCGATTATCCATCCAACCTTGCAAGTGTTGTGTTTACTCAAGGGTGTAATTTTGATTGTTATTTTTGTCATAATAGAGAACTTATCCCTAATGGAGAAGGACAAGTTCAAGAAACTGAAGTGTTAAGTTTTCTAACAAAAAGAGCTAAGTTTATAGAAGGGGTGGTAATCTCTGGAGGAGAACCCTGTATTCAAAAAGATCTGGCTGGGTTTATAAAAAAAATAAAAGATATTAAACCTGAATATAAGATAAAATTAGATACTAATGGAAGTTTTCCTGAGGTGGTATCATCTCTTATTTTTGATGATTTACTAGATTATGTAGCTGTTGATTATAAAGCTCCATGGAATAAGTATAAAGAAGTTTGTGGGTCCCATGCTGATCCTGTAAAAATACAGGAAACTCTAAGTATTTTAAATAGGAGTAAAATAGGTTGGGAACTTAGAACTACTATGATTCCTGGACTTACAGAAAAAGATTATTCTATAATGAGTGAGGAGTTAAAATATAGGGTAGATACATATAGATTTAATAGGTATCGTCATGTAGATACAGCTACTGAAATAGAAAAACAAAGTCCTCCTATTGAAGTAGATAAAGAACCCTTACTGAAAAATATATATAAAAAAATATCAGATAATGTGATAATTAATTAAAAAGTAGGGTTGTGGAAGCCCCCAGTATTAATCCAGGTATAATTTAGCTTAGGTGTCTTGAATGAGGTACGTAGGAAATATTATTATAAGAATCCTAATTTTTATGGTGGTTCTTTTAGTAGTACAAAACGGTTCACTAATCTACGGAGATACTGCTAGTTTTTCTTTTTTTAAATCAAAGACAAATCTAGCTTCTAAATACGATAAGTATGTAAACCAATATAATGGAGTAAACCAGTACAGGGAATACGCTTTGGAGGTGTATTGGCAGGTAACTAGATCTGATTCAACCTATTCAAGTTTAGCTCAGACAGAAACTCATAGACAAATCTGGTTTGTTAGAGAAGACGAACAAGAACAACCCTATTTTAGTATAATATCAGGGAGTATCAAGGTTCCTCTTAATGGTAGTATCAGTGATTATATAGATGTGGGAAAGAGAAATTTTAATCTAATTTCAATGGAAGAGATGGGACTTGCAAAACTTTTGGGACTAGATGAAAAACAACTAGATAAGAGTGATCTAGAAGGACCTACTAATAAACAGATATTCTTGCGTATTGGAGACGGTCATACTGAAGAAAATAGCTTTACTTTTAAATTAGTACCTGAAGATTATTACGAAGTAAGAATAGAGTTAAAAATGCACTACAATAAGTAGTGTACTTACTATCTTAGCTAAGCTTTCTAAAATCATAGGATACAAGCCAGGAATCTGAAGAACTAGAATGTAGTCCTATCCTCATTCTAGAAGCCTTTCAGATTGGGATAACATTTGTTATGTTTATGATGCTAGTAACTTGATTTTATAGGATATTTTTCAGAATTTAAGGCTTAAAATGTTAGTGTGAATATTATATAGCTATGTTATCATTATTTCGGGATAAGTGGTGCTTTAAAAGGTGGATAAGGTATGAGTAAAAAAATTCAGTATGGAGCTGCTTCCTTTAAGGAAATAGTAGAAACAGATTCGTTATACATTGATAAAACATCTAAAATTTATGACCTTATAACTAAAGGATCGCGAAGATTTTTTTTATCACGTCCTCGTCGTTTTGGAAAGACCCTTCTTATAGATGTGTTGTCTGAAATCTTTCAAGGCAATAAAGAAATATTCAATGGATTAGCAATATATAATACTAACTATGATTGGAAGCCTTATCCTGTAATAAGACTTGATATGTCTAGTTTAGATACAGAAAGTCCGAAAATTCTAAAAGAATCTATTTTATATATGTTAAAAGACGTATGTAAATCATTGAATATAGATCTAACAAAACTTACAAGTACTAAGACGCCTAAATCCTTTTTATCTTCAATTATTAAAAGTTTTGCAGAATCCGATCGAAAAGTAGTGGTGCTTATTGATGAATACGATTATCCAATACTTAAAAATATTGATCTTGTTACATCTTCATTGGAAGATGTACGAGAAACTTTAAAAAATTTCTATACAGCACTAAAGAGTAATACAAATTCTATAAGATTCTTATTTCTAACTGGAGTTGGAAGATTTTCGAAGACTACTATATTCTCAGGAATTAATGATTTAACTGATATAAGTACCAGAGAAGATTTTGCAGATCTTCTAGGTTATACTCAAGAAGAACTGGAAAAATATTTTAGTGCATATATTGATGAAGGAGCTAAAAAAAATGGGATTTCAAGATCCCAGTTTATAGATGATATTAAAAACTGGTACGATGGCTATAGATTCTCCGATAACGAAGTTAAAGTTTATAATCCATCAAGTATAAATATGTTTTTTGAATCAGGTACCTATAAATTTAATACGTATTGGATTTCTACTGGAACTCCAGAGTTTTTAGTAAAACTTCTGTCAAAAAAAGAACATGCTGGATTTGATATACAAAAAGAACTTTTAAAAGAAAGAACCGATTTTCTTGCGGATAATATCTTAAATATGTCGAATCTAGATCTTATAACTCTTTTATATCAATCTGGATACATAACGATCTCAGATTATAATTCTACTAACGGTAGATATAGGCTTGATTTTCCAAATCAGGAGGTAAGAAAATCTTTCTTGTCCTATTTAGCAGAAGCTTTTTTAGATACTACAAAAGAAGATCTTAGATCTTATCATGGTCTGGAAGATGCACTTTTAGATAAAGATCCTAATAAATTTATCGAAGAGGTTGGAAAGTTTTTCCATACTGTTCCTTTTAGTCCTCGACCAACAAGAGAGTTTACTTTTCAGGTAGCAATTCTTGCCCTACTATATAATTCCAAACAACTAAAGGTTGATTCTGAAGTAACATCATCCAGGGGGAGATCAGATATAGTTGTAATAACTGATGATACTATCTATATAATAGAAGTAAAGGTGGATGTTAGTCCAGATGTTGCTATAAGGCAAATAGAAGAAAAAAAGTATGCAAAAAAATATACTGATGATCATAGATATGATTCTTACTCAGTAGTAGCTATAGCTGTAGAGTTTGATTCTAAAACTAGAGAAGTTAAAAACTCCAAGATCAAAAATTTATAAATTAATTGCCTGGCAAAATAATAGCCAGTCTAACAATTCAATTTGAATTCTTGATATTGTGAGAGAATATAAATTATGTCCTGTTAGAAGGATTGTTGTGATAAAATCGAAATCAAAATGTACTATAGTGAATAGTGGGGGAGTATATATTTACAGGGGGCTAAACTCAGAATCTATAAGTTGGCAATCTGAAGAGCTAAAATATAGTCCTATACCAACAACTTTAAAATCTTTAAATCTAGGATCTTTAAGGTATCTGTCTGCATATCTTCGTTTTTCTATCTGATCTAAAGCTTGAGGAGATCGGGTGTCCATTTTAAGTTCGATAATATAGATAGTATCCCGGGTT
>CACXFL010000053.1 GCA_902766925.1 uncultured bacterium
TACTAATTAATTACTTGGTGGTTTTACTACATCTATGGCGTCTTATCCAAGTGGCTAGGAAGCGGATTGCAAATCCGTCTACATCGGTTCGACTCCGATAGACGCCTCTTATTTACCCTCCCTTAAATATAATCAGAATCTATACAGCTCATTTGCTTCTCATCCTATAGATTTATTTTGATAATTATTGCATAATTAGTAACAAACTGATCCTATCAGTTTGTTAGTGTATTTAACTTATATTTTAGAAAGATATTAAAATGAAAGTTATTTTAGTAAACGGTAGTTCAAATCAAAAAGGTTGTACCAACGAATCTTTATCTATTGTAGAAAAACAGCTTCAAGATCTTGGAATCTCAACCGAGATTTTTCATCTTGGTTCTTCCCCTATTGGAGACTGTATAGGATGTGGAGGATGTCGCAGTACTGGTAGATGTGTATTTAAAAATGATCCAGTAGATAGATTTATAACACTCATAGAACAGGGGGTAGATGGACTGATCTTTGCAACTCCTGTATACTACGCTCATGCTTCTGGTAGACTTTTATCATTTATGGATAGACTATTTTATTCAGCAGGATCTCTTCTAAGATATAAACCTGTAAGCTCCATAGCTGTAGCAAGACGTGCTGGAACTACCGCAGCTATAGATGATATCAATAAGTACTTTTTACTAAATAGAATGCCTATAGTATCATCTTGTTATTGGAATGAGATTCATGGAGTAGCTCCTGAGCAAGTTCACCAGGATGAAGAAGGAGTTTGTATATTAAAAACTCTAGCAACTAATATGGCTTGGTTACTAAAATGTATAGATGTAGCCTCTAAGAATGGAGTTAATCTTCCTCTAGAATCACAAAAAACTATGACCAACTTTATAAGGTAAAATTATGAAAAACAAAAAAGTACTAGTAATATCATCTTCTCCTAGAACTGGTGGAAACTCAGATGTTCTTTCGGATAATTTTATTAAAGGAGCAAAGGAGTTAAAACACTCAGTAGAAAAAATTCAACTATCTAAATATAAAATAAATTACTGCAAGGGATGTGAATATTGTCAAACTCATTCTGGATGTTGTCAAAAAGATGATGCTGATAGTATTATCAAAAAAATGATTTCTTCCGATGTAATAGTCATAGCTTCCCCTTTATATTTTTATACTATTACAGCTCAGTTAAAAACTCTGATAGATAGATGTTGTGCAAAATATACAAAAATTAAAAATAAAGACTTCTATCTAATTCTAACAGCTGCAGATGAAGGAAGTTCTATATTCAAACGTGCTATAAGTTGTGTAGAAGGATTTGTAACTGATTGTCTTGATAACTGTCAGATTAAAAAAGTTATTAAAGCAGGAGGTCTTTGGCATAAAGGAGAAGCAAAAGATTCTAAATACATTAATGAAGCTTACAGACTTGGTAAAAATATTTAGATTCTAATTAACTAAAAAAATAGACCCACACTTAACTTTAGGATTAAAATTATGATTTCAAATAAACCAACTACAACAAATACTCAAGATCGAATTTCTACAAATTTTGGTCAAGATGTTTTTACACTTGAAACAATGCGTCAATATCTTCCTGAAGAGGTATTTTTAAAATTAGGACATTGTATTAAAACACGTTCTAATATCGATAGAGAATATGCAGATATTATAGCAGAAGCAATGTGCAGGTGGGCAACCAATAAAGGAGCTACTCACTACAGTCACTGGTTTCATCCACTAACTGGCCAAACTGCAGAAAAACATGATTCTTTTCTAGAGTTTGATAAAGATAAAAAAGCAATCTCGAAACTATCAGGAAAACTTCTAATTCAACAAGAACCTGATGCTTCTTCCTTTCCTAGTGGAGGAATTAGAAATACTTTTGAAGCAAGAGGTTATACCGCATGGGATATTAGTTCCCCTGCTTTTATTCTAGAAAATACCTTGTGTATTCCTACAATATTTATCTCCTACACTGGAGAAGCCCTAGATTATAAAACTCCTCTTTTAAAATCCCAACTTGCTTTAAATAAAGTAGCTACTAAAGTATGTTCTTACTTTGATAAAAGCGTAAGTTCTGTTACTTCATATCTAGGATGGGAACAAGAGTTCTTTTTAGTTGATGAATCAATGTATCAAAAACGTCCCGATTTACTAATGACAGGAAGAACTCTAATGGGACATGAGAGTGCTAAAAGTCAACAACTAGAAGATCATTATCTAGGGACCATTCCTACAAGAGTTGCTGAATTTTTCAAAGATTTAGAAAAACAATGTCACGCATTAGCCATTCCTGTAAAAACCCAACATAACGAAGTAGCACCTAACCAATTTGAAATTGCTCCATTATATGAAGAAGCTAATCTTTCTATAGATCATAACTTACTACTAATGTCAGTTATGAAAAAAGTAGCTGAAAAGCATTCTCTTCGAGTTCTTCTTCATGAAAAACCATTTAAAGGTCTTAACGGTTCTGGAAAACATTGTAACTGGTCACTCGGAACTGATACCGGAGTAAATCTATTCTCTCCAGGAAAGACTAAACAGGATAATTTTCAATTTATAGTATTTTTAGTAAATCTATTAAATGCAGTATATAAATTTAATTCCCTTCTAAAAGCATCTATTACATCTGATTCAAACTTCTTTAGACTTGGAGGAAATGAAGCACCTCCTTCAATTATCTCTATTTTTTTAGGTACTAAACTTTCTTCTATTTTAGATGATATAGAACAAGAAGATCTAGATCATATACTTCAAAAGATCAGCCTATCCCATCAAAAAGAAACTCAATCTCTTTTAGATCATGTTCCTGATATTTTGATTGACAATACCGACAGAAATAGGACTTCTCCTTTTGCTTTTACAGGTAACAGATTTGAGTTCCGTGCTGTAGGATCTTCAGCAAATTGTGCTTCTTCTATGATAATTCTTCATTCTATTCTAGCAGATCAACTGATAGATTTTGATACTAAGATTCAAGAAAATCTTTCTAGTGGCAAGGATATACATGAAGCTATTTTTATAGCTTTAAAACAATACATTAAAGAATCAAAGCCAATACGTTTTGATGGTAACGGTTATAGTGAAGAATGGTTAATTGAAGCTAAAAAAAGAGGTCTAAACTGTGATACAAATCCTGCTACTATCTTTGATTCTTATCTAGAAGATAAAGCAGTCAGTATGTTTAATCGTACGGAAGTATTTACCCAAAAAGAACTTCTAGCTAGAAACGAAGTAAAATGGGAATACTATATTAAAAAGATTCAGATAGAATCAAATGTATTATCAGATCTAGCTACCAATCACATAATTCCAGTAGCTATAAGGTATCAAAATCTTCTTTTAGATAATGTATGTAAATTAAAAAATATATATTCTGAAGATGAGGTAAAATTTCAAAACCTCTCTCTTTATTCAAAAAGATGTATTGAAGATATCTCAAAACATATAGGTAACATTAAAGATTTACTAATTCATATGAAAACAAATAGAAAACAAGCTGCTACCTATGAATCAACTAGACAAAAAGCACTTGGATACGCAACTACGGTAGTACCTGATTTAGATAAAATAAGAACTCATATAGATGAACTTGAGATGATGGTTGATAATAACATCTGGCCTTTACCAAAATACAGAGAGCTTCTAATGTTATAGAAAATATGAATATGAGATGAGTTTTAAAAATCCTAAATATAAATAGGGATAGAAGTTTTAGCTTTTCTATCCCTATTATTTTATTAAATTAACTGATTTATTAAATTATAATTATTATTGAATAATAGTAACTGTTGTTTCTGTTATCGCTGGTTCATAAGGTAATCCATCAGTCCCTTTATACTCTACCAAGAAATGGAGTTCACCTGTTTTATCAGTTATGTAATCAAAATTACCTGAAGCACATTTTCCAGATACAGAACATGATTCACCATTTTCATCAACTCTATAACCATCAGTAGTTCTTCCATAATTATTAAATTTTGCTCTATATGTATCAATAACTTTATTTTCAAAACTAACAGTAATATCTACTACAGCGTTTCCAATAACACCTGATGACATTTCTTTGTAACAATTATCAAATATCTCACCTTCAATTTGGATAGTAGATCCTTTACCATTTGGACCGCTACTTACTTTACTGTTACTTGAGAAACTTAACTGTATTTCTGTACACCCTGAAAGCTGTTCTGATTTTACTTCAAAACCTTTATTTTCTACTGTAGAGTTTAGATTATTATTTCCATCAAAAGATAATTCTGCAATATAATGATTTGCAACATTAGTTTTATAATTAAAACTAAAATTTCCTAAAGAATCGGTTTGAGTAGTAGTTTTATTACCAATAACCTGTAAGTTAACCATAGCTTCTTTTACAGGTTCTCCTGTAGCATCTACCACCAATCTACCACTTATAACAACATCTTCACCTATATAAACAGTCTTAATATCATTAAGTTCAAAACGGCTATCTTGTTTTGGTATAGGATTTACTTTAAATGTTCTTGTAGCAGTATTAGGTTTATATTGATTGTTTCCTACAAAACTAACAGTGATTTGATACTCCCCTATAGTAGGTTTGGTTACAGTATATTTACCAACCCCCTTATCTAAAGGTAGTGTAAATTTAGGTTCTATTCCACTAATTTCCATATTTACACTACTTACACTTTGTGGAAGAGTTACAGTGATTAGTTCATCCTGACCGAAAGTGATATCGGAAGCTTGTATTAGAATATCTGCAACCATCTTATCAACTACATCAAAAGTATCAGAATCGTCGTTAGAAGCATTATGTACTTCATCTCCAGCATAAGATACAGTTACTTTATATGTCCCAACAGCTTTTGGTTGATAATTATATTCAAAGTGTCCGTTTTCATTTGTTCTTATATCTTGATTTATCAGGTTATTATTAATCTTAAGATTAATCTTAGCATTTTGTACCGCTTCAACAGTACCATTTTTAAATAAAGATCCATGAATAATAACATTTTCTCCTAAATAATAGAAGTTTCTACCTATTTCTATTCGATCTACTTTAAGTTCTAAAGAAGTATCTATCTTAGGTACACTAGCTGTAAATGATCTAGATATTTCTGATCCATTATATTTACTAGTTTCTCCAGCATAAAATACTTTTACTGTATAAGTGCCTGCAGAACTAACAGGATACTCATAACTAAACTTACCTTGTGTATCTGTTTTTGGAATAGGATAATAGACTCCATTAATAGATAATTTAATAGATGCATTACTTATAGGTGTTTGATTACTATCTCTTAGTATCCCCTTAATAATAGCATTCTCTCCTACCAAAACATTATTGATAGGATCTAATGATATAGAAGTATTATTTACTACATCAGGAACTGTAGTTACCATAAATTCTGTTGAAACTTTAGATTCATTATATATTTCATTTCCTGCATATGAAACTACAACATTATAAGATCCAATATTTGTAACTTGAAATCCTGTTCTTAAATATTCTCCTAAAGAATTAGTTTTAACAGTTTGTTTACTATTATTTATAGACACTTCAACACTAGCATCTTTTATTGGTGTATGTTTTTTATCTTCTGCTAAAAGAAGACCCCTGATATCGATACTATCTCCTTTTTTAACCCCTAACAGAGTAGAAGAAATAGAAAGATTAGTTTCAATTTTAAACACATTAAAGGTTTTAGAATCATCAGAACCCTTATAAGTATCATCTTCTTCATAACTAACTTTTACAGTATAAGATCCTATTTTTTTAGCTTCAAATGAAAAACTAAAATCTCCATTATCATCTGTTTTAGGAGTAGATTTAATATCCCCATTTATTTTTATTTTAATAGAGGCATTAGATATTCCATGACCATTATTATCTTTTAAAGAACCTGTGATATTAACTGTCATTCCTATGGTTACATCAGGAACTTGTTGTAATGTTAAAAACGTAGTATCTTTTTCAGTAACAGGTGTACTAACAGGTTCTGTAGGTTTCACTGATTCTATAGGATCATCATATTTTTTTTCTGTCTCAGAAATACCTAAATCACCTTCGATAACATCCGCTGCCTTAGTTAATTCACTGTTATTATTAGAACTACGGTTAGCGTTTTTATCTCCCATAAACATCACATCACTACATTGAATTAAAAATATAGTTACAAATAACATAACTACGTAATGCAAACGAAATACATGTTTATTCATAAACGTATCCTCTAAGAAATCTTAAAAATAAAAATTCAAGATATGTATCGGATATTTCACCTATTTTGTTATAAAAAAAAAGAGAAGATCCATTAAATTCAAAGTGTTAGACCATAAAAATAAATACAAGATTTATACCTTCTAGATATTTACCCCCTAGTTAGATTAAAAATCAGGAAAATCAATAGGTTTTACCCTACTCAAGATAACCACAGTTAAAACAAAAGATTTCTTATTTTTAGATAAATTTAAAAGTTAAAAATTAAAGTGTCTTGAAACTTAATCATAAAATTCTTTAGGATCTAGACCATATTTATCTAGTTTTCTTAGAAGTGTCATCTTAGTGATGTTAGTAGATAGAGCTATTTGATTGATCCTTCCTTTATATCTTCTCAGAGCTTCAATCAAAAAACTTTTTTCAAATTGTTCTTTCATTGATATAAAATCAAGTCCACCACCATCATCCATAAAACTTGTGAATATACCTGATTTTGTATCATAAGCTTTATCACTACTATCTTTAATATTTTCTAAAGTCTGTATATTCTTTTCACTTACTACTTTTTCAAAATTCTCCCTGATATGTTCAGGAAGAGATTTTAAAGAAATCTGAGATCCAGTCTCTAGTACAAAAGCATGTTCTACAACGTTTTCTAACTCCCGTATATTGCCCGGCCAAGAATAACTTTCAAGTGCTTTAAGTGCCAAATAATCTATATCTTGAATTCTACCTGTAGTTAATCCCCCTGGTTGTTTGGTATGTTTTTCTTTCATATTAAATTTATCTATCAAATAATGACAAAGTGATTTAATATCTTTTACTCTTTCTCTTAAAGGAGGAAGAATTATAGGAAATACATTTAACCTATAGAACAAATCTGCTCTAAATAATCCTTGAGAAACCAATTTTACAAGATGTTTGTTAGTAGCTGCTATTATTCTCACATCTACACTTACTTCCTGATTAGATCCTACAGGAGTAAATCTTCCTTCTTGAAGAACTCTTAAAAGTTTTACCTGCGCAAGAAGAGGCATATCTCCTATCTCATCTAGAAACAAGGTTCCACCATTTGCATATTGAAATTTTCCAATCTTTTTTTTATCAGCCCCTGTGAAAGCACCACGTTCATGACCAAAAAGTTCAGATTCAACCAGGTTTTCAGGAATAGCTCCACAGTTTACAACTACAAAAGGTTGACGTTTTCTAGCTGAGCTAAAATGCAAGGCTCTTGCTACAAGTTCCTTTCCAGTACCACTTTCTCCCATTATAAGTACTGAACTATCTACCAATGCTAACTTATATACAAGATCAAAAACTCTTTTAATACCTTCTGACTCTCCTACCATACTACGCCCACCACCAAAATCCAGTTCAGTCTTAGGAGCACAGTATCCAGCCATTTTTACCATACTTGTAGTACTTAAAGCATCGTCTATAAGTGAAAATAGCTTCTGAGAAGTTACAGGTTTTTCAAGATAATCATAGGCTCCCATCTTCATAGCTTCTAGAGCATCCTCTACGTTAGAATAAGCTGTAAGCATTACACAAAAAGTAGAAGAATTTTTTTCTTTTATTCGAGATAGAGTCTCAAGTCCCCCCATATTAGGCATATTTACATCTAAAAAAATTCCATCATAGATACAAGTATCTACCTTGGATAAAGCTTCAACCCCATCTTGAGCCTCATCCACAAGGTAAGATCTAGATTCTAAGATCTTTCTTAAACTAAATCTTAAAATCTCATCATCATCTACGATTAAAAATTTAAGCATATAAATTCCCTACATATACCTCTGATTACACCTATTACATTAGTCTTAGTACAATATTTATAAAAAAAATGCATTAAAAATATGCATTTTCATTTTTTCTCACTATACATACTATAAAAGGAGGGAGTAACTTACTCCCTCCTTTATACATTCTAGTAGTAACTAACTATAATAACTACTATTTTAGTTTACTGCACCTATCCAGCAGAATTGCACTGGTTTTTATCCCCGTATAGAAAGCATCAATAGAGAACTTCTCGTTAGGAGAATGGATATTATCATCGTTTTGTCCCCACCCCATAAGCAAGGTATCTACTCCTAAATATTTTTGGAAAGAAACAACTATAGGAATAGATCCACCTTCACGAATAAATACAGGCTTAGTTCCAAATCCTTCTTTAATAGCTTCTACAGCAGCGTTCATATACTCACTATCGACATTAATAAGAGCAGGACCAGCACAGAATTCATCTATAAATTCAATTTTAATACCTTCTGGACATAATGAAGTTATATACTTTTTCAAAGCTTCCAAAATCTTTTGAGGATCTTGAGAAGGAACAAGTCTAAACGTAACTTTGGCAGAGGCTCTGGCAGGAATTATTGTTTTACTTCCAACTCCTTGATAACCACAAGTAATCCCGTTTATATCACAGGTAGGACGAGCCCATTTCCTTTCAAGTGGTGTATACCCTTTTTCTCCAATACCACCAGTTACTCCTACAGATTCAAAGAACTCTTTATCTGAAAATCCCAACTTAGAAAAAGCTTCCCTTTCCCATGCGTCAAGATCTTTAACATCATCATAAAAACCAGGAACTGTAATTTTTCTATTTTCATCATGCAAAGCTGCAATCATCTTACACAGTGCGTTCCCAGGATTTGTAACAGCTCCACCAAAAGTTCCTGAGTGAAGATCTTGAGAAGGACCAGTTAAAACAAATTCAACCCCTGCCATTCCTTTAAGACCGTAAGTAATAGCAGGTTGTCCAGGACCAAACTGAGAAGAATCACTTATAACACAAAAATCACATTTTAATTTTTCTTGAGCGACTTTAACATATTTATACAAGGAATCTCCACCAGATTCTTCTTCTCCTTCTATAATAAATTTAACATTAATAGGAAGACTCCCCGTAGTTTTAAGCCATGCTTCAACTGCTTTTACATGTGTAAAAAGTTGTCCTTTATCATCAGCAGTACCTCTAGCATATAAATTACCATTTTTTTCTATTGGTTCAAAAGGCTCAGATTTCCACTCATTAAGTGGATCTACTGGTTGAACATCGTAGTGGCCATAAATAAGAGCTGTAGGTTTTCCAGGAGCTTTCATCCACTCAGCATATACCATAGGATTTCCACCTTCATGGGTGATAAGCTCTACATCAAACCCTGAAGATCTAAGATCATCTGCTACATAATTAGCCGATCTTATAACATCTTCTTTATAATTAGGATCAGCACTAATACTTGGAATACGTATCCAATCTTTTACTTGTTCCAAATAAATCTTTTTACTAGATTCTATGCTCTCTAACACCTTTTGTATCATATTATTCCTCCCCTATTTTGTAAATTATAGGGGTAAATATACAATATGAAAGCCTTTATTTCAACTTATATATATCTATCTTATTAACAATTCATCAGTAAAAAAATGATACATATATACACCAATAACAAGATTCATAATATTTTTCATACATAAATTATAATTTTTTACACATTCACTTTTTCTTCTATACTTCTATCTTTCGATAAATACTTACTCTTTACTTCACAAAAAACCTAGCACACTTATTGCTATTCAAAGAATTACAAAACAACAATTAACGTTAACCTAAATACCTGAGGGATTTACTATGAAAAGATCATCTATCTTTTTTGTCATTTCATTTTTATCATTAGTACTATCTTCTTGTGGAAGTTACGTTGTTGATTCTGAATTTGCAGCTGTAAATAACCGTTGGAATACTCTTTTGATTTCTGGAGATAATCAAATAGAAGCATTTGATAATGCGGTGTCAAGAATGGGAGAAATTTTAACTTCACGAGGAAATATTACTTCTCCTAAAAAAATGTTTGCACGTAGTGGAGACCAAGATGCTAGAGCTACTGTAACCACAATACAATACCAACTATCTCAAAATAGTGAAAATACAGATAAATGTTTTATATTTATGACTTCTCACGGAGCTAAAAATAGAGGTTTCTACTTACATACACAACGTACTGAATTTTTTACTCCAGAACATATGACTTATATGTTAAACGAACAATGTAAAGATAAACCTACAATACTACTTATATCATCTTGTTACTCTGGATTTTTCTCTGATACTAAATCTCTTCGTAAAGATAATATTGCAATTTTAACAGCAGCTGCTTCTGATAGAACTTCATTCGGATGCGGAGTTGAAAATAAATACACATATTGGGATTCTTGTCTTGTAGACAATTACAACAAATCAAAAACTATAAATGAACTATCTGAAAATATCCTAACATGTATTAAAGCTAAAGAAAAAGGGTCTTCTTCAAACTTTTCTAATCCTCAAACTTTTATAGGATCTAAAATGCAAAATTTTGAATTACCATAGTTTTTATAAATCTTAGATCTTAGTTATAACCTAGAAA
>CACXFL010000054.1 GCA_902766925.1 uncultured bacterium
CTCTACTTTGTTTCCCATACATTCACCCTCATAGGCCCTATCCATGAGAAAATATACTGCAGTATCCGTTTTTTTTAATTTATCTACCAGCTTTAATCCTTCTTGGGAATCATGACTAGCCCCTGAAGATAATGAAAAAATCAGTACATCACGATATGAACAAACTATCATGTGTATTTTAGTTGTCAGTCCTCCCTTGGATCTTCCTATAGCTTGCTTGCCTGATTTTTTTTAAGCATCCATTAGCATCTGGATGTACCTTAATAGAAGTCGAATCAATACAAAATGTATCGGATTTGATATTTATAATTCCTTTTTCTTATAGACCCAAAAAAATCTTTTCAATAACACCTTATTTTATCCATCTAGAAATTCTTGTATAAATTGTATGCCATGAACCAAACTTTTGTGGTAAAGCTCTCCATTTACACCCATTTTCTAAAACATATAATACGGCATTTAAAACTACTATATTAGAATTTTTAACATTACCTCTTTGGATTGGAAAATATACTTCGATTTGTTTGTACTGCTCTGTTGTTATTTCCATATAAACTTGTCTTTCCCTACTACAATAAATAATCCATTAGATACATCCAGATGTGATAAACCTTATTTTGTTCCATATATTTTATTTTTACAATTCAATAGTGTTAACAGGCTCTAGTTTTTACGTGTGTGCCTATTGGATTTTAAATTATAAAACAGATATTATCTACAATATCGGACTCATCATAATCTATAGATTACAAACAGTACATGAAGAATAGTATCATTCATATAGATACCGTATTATTTCATATTTAGTCTTGCGTTTGCAGATGAAAAATCTGATAGAGCTATTCTTTGATTTTGTTTTGGATCTCGGTTTATAACAATATCATTTAATTTATCCCAATCTATATCTATATCTATCAGAGGATCCAAAATCATCTTCATATCCATTCTTCCAAGAGGTACAAGATATATATGATAATCTCCGTTAGGAAAGTTTTTATGTATGTTAAGGGCTACATCAGCTTCGTTTTTAGTAATACGGGTTGGGTAATTTGTAAAAAGATCTTTTTTGGATTTTACTTCTATAAAATACGCTTCTTTTTCTGATACCGATAGTATATCATATCCAACCCCTATAAAAGCAGGTCCTCCTAAATCCAGTGGAAGACGAGAGTGGGTGATTTCATATAGCATTGATATTTGAAGAGAAATTTTTTCTCTAAAATGGTTACTGCTTTCTGGATCCCTATAAATAACTAGAAGGTTGGAAGCTATCTCATCTTGAAGATAAACTACTTCTTCCATCTTTTTTACTAATTTAGTAGCTGCGTTTACTATAAAAGAAGAATCTTTGGTTAATGAAATATATCTAAGATATGAAAGAATTAACTTATACTCTCTCTGAATATTAGGGTTATTTTTTAAATATAAAAAAACCTCATCTGATATCATAGATAAAATTAGAGGAATATCCTCACAGTTTTTAGGATCTAATAGATGATCTGCGAGTTGTTTTTGAAGTTTAAGTAGATATACGTTATAACTACTATGGATTTTTCTTATAAATTGTTCATTTTTTACAGGATTAAGGAAAGTATATGGAGTAGATAGTACCGTCCTTATAAAATTAATCAGAGAATACGCTTTTTCTTCATACTTTGATATGAATGGAATGATATATTCTATTATATTTTTATAGTTAAAAAAATTAAACTGAGCAAGGTTATGCTGATTAGGAATAAGACCTAAATCGTATTTTAAACTGTATATTATAAGATCTATTTTTTCATTTAACTCATGATCAGTGAAGTAATTTTGTGGGGCTAGTACTAGGTCAAGGGTAAGTTCTTTAAGTTCGTTGGAAGATAGATGTTTTGGCAGTAAAGAGTCGGGGGTATCTGATGACTGAGAGGGGAATTGGTCATTGAAGGCTCTTCCGCTAAACACAGAAGAGCAGCTCCGGTCTTGTGAAAAAAGCCCACCACTAAAAGTTAGTAAACATAACAATACAGATACAGAATAGAAAACACCAGCAAGGCAATTCGACATAAAACTTCTCCATGTACTTAGTTCACTTATCCATAAGTAAAGTGGTATAAATACCGACTGATCAGTACTTTCGATAGTAAAATATTTTAAATATTTTCTACTAGGATAATTTTATACTGAATTTTAAAATAGAGCTATATTTTTTCTTATAATTTTGAAGTTATCAAAATTATAAGAAAAATATAGATAAAAAAATCAAAGATAAATTTTCTAAGATAGATACCAAAAGGAAAAGAGTATCACTTCTTTATAAGAGATACTAAAATCTTACTTAGGCCATTCTAGAGTTGCAAAATCGGAAATTTGAATATATGGGGTTGATTCATAGGAGCTTCTTAGTAGTAACATATCTAAAATATTCCAATCAATATTTGCCTCATACACAGTAGGTAACTTGTGATGTTTTTTGCCATAAATGAAAGGAACAGCAAATATTTTATATTCAGCTTCAGGATAATTTTTATAAACGTTCAAAGCAACTTGAGCTTCATTTCTACTTATAGTAAGTTCACGAGGACTGCCAAGTATTTTAGACTTTACCTCAATAAAATAACGTTTAGTATCAGAAACAGATAAGATGTCACATCCTACACTAGTGATATCTGATGCACTTATGTCCATAGCTAATCTTCCTTGTTGTATTTCTTTGTATAAACTTGCAAGGATTGAAACTTCCTCTCTGTATCTAGGTCTATTATAAGATCTATTGCTTTCTATACGTATTTTTTTAAGAATAACTTCTTCTACAAGTGAAGAAGTATTCCAAAAATTAACTAAAACACTTTTTGCTAATTTTTTTATATAATCACTATTAGTTTTATGTAAATATTTTTCTAATATAGGTCTTAAATAACTAAAGTTAATAAGTTCATCAGTATTTTTTAGGTATAGATACGCACTGTTTGATAATATACTTAAAACAACTATAAGATTTTCAATTTTTTTTAATCTCGGTAAGTAAGATATCAGACGCTTTTGAAGTTGAAGTTTAGTTAAATTATTCACTCTTAAAAGAAATTTACGTATTTTAATTGTTATATTTTTATTGATTATTTCAATGTTATTTAAAAATATAGTAAGATATTTAACTAAAGTGTCTACTCTTTGTTGATACTTTATAATTATAGGAACTAAGATATCAAAGATGGTTTCAGGTGTTAAAAAATTATATTGAAATCTAATAGTATTTTCCCAAATACCAGAATCATATCTAATCTGTTCTATTATAATATCGATAATTTTGTCCAAGCTTTGTTGGTCAATATCTGGGACATCTCTTAAAGCTATAGAAAGTTTAATGACATCATCATTTGTAAATTTATAATTTGATGATGATAAATTAAGATAATCATAAATGGTTTCTAACTTAGATAAATTATTTTCGCTTTTAAATTTATTAGTACATTCACCGGAAGCATAAGAAATATTAATTGAAACCAATAATTCAATAATAAATAGAAAAATAAAATTAAAAAAATTAAGTAATCTAAAATTTTTAAACGCATTAAACTTCATTTTACATCCTTTATTTTAGTAGTAATCCTCTACGTTAGTTATTTATTTAAAATTATAAACCAAGTAAATCTTTTTGTTCTTCAATAATAATATCTGCTATAGGTATTTTTTCATAATTTTCTATGTTGTTTGCAAAGTCTTGAACTCTTTTTTCTCCTAGAATAGTTACAGCCTGTTTAAGCTTAGAGTAATCTATAGTTAAATCTATGAATTGTCCAAATTCATCTATCTCACTTGGTTTTAAAGGTACAGCGTAAAGCTTATATTTATCAGGATTTTTACCACCTTGAGTATATTCGATTGCTTTTAGAGCTTCGTTATATGTAATTAAAAGAGGATATTTTTCAGAACGAATAGCCATCTTTGATTTTACTTCTATGTATCTTACATCTTCTGGGGTAACGGATATAACATCATAACCAACTCCAACATAGTTAGTACTACTAAAATCTAAAGGAAGTCTTTCAGATTTAATTTCATTCAAAAGAATTATAGCAATTGAAGTAGCTTCTCTAATAACTTTAGAACTGTCAGTTGAAAAATCTTCCATATTATAATCTATTTCATGAAATAGATTATCTATACGGTCTTCTAATAAAGGGATTGATTCAAGTCTTTTTTGAGTTTCTAATACAAATGAACTTAAAACAGATGATTTTATTTCATTCACTGATTCTGATAATATTGATGAAAATAGTTCATATAAATCAGGAGTATTTTTTATATATAGAAGAGCTTCAGGTGATAAAAGACTTATAAGGACAGAAAATGTAATATTGCTATCAGTTTCTAAAAGTGAATTAATAAGACGCCTGTTAAGATGTAATATATTTATATCGTAATCTGATATACCTGTTGATTGAGTAATTGGTTGAAGCTTGTTTTTAACACATTCCAGTAGTTTTTCTAAAAGTTTAGAATCCTTTATTTTAATTATTAAAGGAATAATATCACGACAAATATTATCAACGTTAAAAAGTTTTAACTGATTTGATTGATTAATATAAACAGTGGTATTATCCGCTTTAAGTATACTTATCAATATATTAACTAATGATAGAACTTCTTTTTTGGTTAAGGAATCAAAATGTTTCTTAAACAGATTCATTATACAAGAATATAGTAGATCGTTTTTTAAACTTGAAGCGTCATATAATTCTTTAATTATTTCAACAAATAGTGAGGTATCTAGGTTAGAAACGGTTAACCAATTAGATATAAATGTGATAATATTAATTTTATGGGAGAATAAAAAATCCCAAATTTTTTTTGATATCTTAGAATATATATAATCTTTAAATTGAGGATAAGAATTAAAATCAAAGTTTTTAAAAAAGTTAAAAATAATAGTAAGAGCATTATCAATATCTATATATAATTTTTGTCCTTTTCCACCTGTATAAGAATTCTGGAAATCTATAAGCTTTGTAAATAGATCCATTAACTGATCTATTATATTAAAACTTGCTGAGCTATACTTTAATTCCTCTATGCTTTCTAATAATGATGAAACTTGGTAAGTGTATTCAGGATTTTTTGTTGTAGTTTTATTTTTTTCTGCTACTTGTCTTTTTATTTTTACTTCTTTTGGAATAAACAAATGATCTATAAGATAAATTTTAATCTTTGTAAGAACTTGAGAATAAGAAGGTACACTACATTCTTTAATGATTACCTCAAGTACAGAAGGATTTCTTGTAAGAATGGTATCAAGCTTTTGAGTATCAAATTCAGGTTTTAAACTAGAAGTAGTGCTAGTAGGTAGATATGAGATTATATCCTTAAGTAAAAGGATAAGATCTTCATCAGAAATTGAATCATATTCTAAAATATCCTTACTTAGTATTATAGGAATAATCTTTTTATAGTTGTAACTAAACCAAGATTTTCCCCTTGCTACTAAATGTATAATTTCTTTTAATGATAATAGATTTAGTTTTGTTAAATCATACTCGAATTTAGATGGATTTTGTGTAATAAAATTCCATTCTTTTAAGGTATATGAAGTTTTTTGAGTAAGATAGTAGTGAGTAAAATCAACAAAGTTTTTTACATAATCTTTTGAATTTGTCGGAAAAGATGAAGATATATTTATTAGTAGATAGTTTGATATTAGATCTGAATCTATTTTAGGATCTAAAATAGGGTATGTTTTTATGAAGTTTTCTGTATCAAATTCTTGAAGAAATACTCTAATGTAGGAATCATGCAAATCAGAAGAGAGAATTTTTGAAAGATCTTTTGGTGTTTTTATTTCTTTTACTAATAGATGCATAAATTTACTTGCTAATTTAAAATCAAGAATTTCTAAGCATTTATTTAAGTTAAAGTCATTACGATCTATAAGATCTTTTACACTTGAAAGATAAGGGGTATATTGTTCGTTTGATAGAAGTAATTTTAAAGTAAAATAAAATTTATCACTGTTGATATCGATATGAGAAAATAAACTTTTCAGTATTGCGGGAGCATATATTCCTGATAAGCCTACATTTGTTATTGTTTGTATTTCTTGCTTAGATAATTTATCAGGGAAATTTAGTAAAAAACCAGACAGTACAGATATAACGGTATCTAATATGTTTAAACCATATGTAAGGTTAAAGTGTGTAGAGGTATGTGCTACGTTTTTTAAAGTCCACATGAAAAAAAATCTTTGAAATTCATCTAGTTGAATATAACGGTCAAATACTAGATTTATTATCTTGTTAATTTCTTGTTTTAGACGCTCTTTATCGAGATTTTGTATAGCTTGTATTTTAAATCCCCATACATAAATGGCTTCTATAAAGCTAATAAGGTTTATATTCTTTGGTGTAGGGAGATTTTTTACATCTGTAGTGGAAATAAATTGTTTAACATAATCTATATATATTTGTTCTGCATGTTGATCTAAATATGAAAGAATATTATTGAAGTTTATATCAGAATTTAAATTTATATCAGAAGGTGTTTCTGGTTTTGATATCAAATTCTTTATAGTGGTTATAAATGAGTTGATTGATAAGATAGTTAATGCCCAATTGGAGTTTATATCTATATTTTTCATTTTTGAAAAAGATGAAGCATTAAGTACTATAGGAAGGGCTTTACGTGTATTTGTAGTGAGTACAGAGATAAATTCAGAGGGTGTAAGTGAATTAATTAAATTCATAAGTAAGATTTGACTATTAAAAAACAAATAATCCTCAAGATCGTCTTTATCTTGTACAAATTCTGGATGAAGCGTATAAAAAGATCTTGTACTTATGTATTTGTAAAGCTTTGAAGAATTTGTAAGAATATCTAGCCAGCGGTAAAAGTTTTGCAATATTCTAT
This sequence comes from uncultured bacterium, assembly GCA_902766925.1. Lineage (GTDB taxonomy): Bacteria > Bdellovibrionota_B > Oligoflexia > Oligoflexales > CACXFL01 > CACXFL01. The sequence continues at coordinate 6,880 of CACXFL010000054.1, forward strand.
TGATTTTATCGATATCTTTATTTTCTGATACAGTAGTTTTTGTAAAAGAATACAAATATCTTAAATCGTCTAATAAAGGAATCATAGTATCATTTTCAGAGAGTCCACTAATTTTTTTGTATTCTTCAACTAGTTTAGGTATTATAGCGCTTACATCTTTTATACCTAGTACATTCATTGTTTCATCTATTACTTTTTCCTCTATTGTGCTTGCTTTAATATCATAAGAATAAGAATAGACTTGTTGTATTGTAGATAATATTTTACCGATTTTTTCAGACTCTACCGTATGAGGATAAACTATATATTGTAAAAACATATATGTGATAAATGCTAATTTTGCATTAACTATACTATTTCCAGTAGTTACCATAGTAGCTACACCAGAGGTAGTATTCGGAGGGAGCTTAAGGAGTTGAGCATGATTTTTTTCAGGATGAGCTAATATGACAATATTATATGCTATTTTTAAGGCTTTATCTCTGAGATGTTGTTGAAATTTCGTAGTAGAGGTAAATAAGGAGTCAACAGGTATATCAGAATCTTTTTTTTTAGATTTAGTAATTATAGAAGGTTTGTCTGATTTAGACATTAATTTTTCACAAGCACTTGAACCGCTAATAGGAGGAAGTACTCGTCTTCCAAAATGTATAGCTTTCTTGTCATTTTCTGCATACAGGTTGAGAGTAAAATATAGAAAAGTGATTAGTAATAGACTAAGAATTTTTAATAAACTAGAACGTATAGAATAAAAGTTCTTCGAATATGTTTGCGAAAACATCATAATACCCCTAACAACTATATTAGCTTATAAATTTTATGGAAACGTGATAAATAACACATACGAAGCTACTAAGTCAAATAATTAATCCTTAGATATAAATTTTCAAACTATGATGAAAAGACTAAAATTTAAACATTATTAAAGTGTCAAAAAAAACTTTAAATAGTTGATATTCAAGGAAAAAAAATGATAAAAAGCCATATGTGTTGATGATCTGATATCACTAATTTAAATTTCTTTTTTAGTACATGGGAATTCATATGAATAAAAGAATATTTATGAATTTTTTGAACTATTGTTTCTTTTCTTTGATGAGTGGTTTGCTGTTAGAATTATCTGGTGACTATCTATATTCTCAAAATCCTAATGATAGTTGGGATAAAGATGTATCCTTAGTAGAAGAGGCACAATCTAAAGTTTTAGTTGGTAAAAGATTTGATGAAAAAATTATTAATAAATTTTTAGATCTTATGCAAACTGAAGAAAACATTGTGAAAGATATACGTTTTAAGTATGAGATTGAAGATTTTTTAAATCAAAAAATATTTGGTGTAAATTCTGGAACGGTTGTTGATTTTTTAAAACAAACATGGATTTTATCGGAAAAACAAAATAGATCTTTTGAACTTAGATTAAAACTTTTTATTACCTGTGTAGATATAAGTAAGCTAATTGAAAATGAAAGAGGATTTTGGCAGATATTCTTTCTAAAACGATACATCTATGTATGTATAAAAAAATTAGGTAGGTTTATTACATATGGAGATTTCTATAATGGAAATATAGGAATTAAAATGAGATTTAATAAATTACTATCTAAACCAGGATCATTTGTCGGACTTTATGATAGTATGAAAGATATGAGAGATTGTGCTAAGGATTTATTTAGCGATGAGTTCTATTTTTTTAATATCCCCTCTGAAATATTTGATAAGGATTATTTTGATAAGATAAAAAATAACAGTGAATATAGACAGATGGTAACTTCCAAGATTTTTGATTGTATTATTGCTTGGAGTCTAAATCAAAACGATGGTTATACCCCTAACATGACAAATTTTGGAAAACAGCCAGGTAAAATTGGTTTTACATATATTTCAGTAATAGGACCTCGTGGTTTATATAGAACCTTATCAGAGTTTAATAAGGCTATACATAAATATGCTAAGGAGAAGGGAATAACTTTAAAAACCGATACTAGACCTGTAGAAAAAAAAATCGATGATGAAGAAGTTAAGCAGAAGAAACAAGAATTTAAAGCTAAGAATAAAGA
>CACXFL010000055.1 GCA_902766925.1 uncultured bacterium
AGTACTCGAGGCCGGACTTGAACCGGCACAGACTTGAGGTCCGAGGGATTTTAAGTCCCTTGTGTCTACCAATTCCACCACTCGAGCAAAGCTCTTCCAGGCGATATCAAAAATCACAATACTAGCTAAGATATACTATCTACTAAAAATATCAAGATAATTTTACCATCAACTTTCAGTATCTATTATTTTCTTAAAGCTAAGTAATTATTTTATTCTTCAGGATGAAACATATCCTTAGAAGCACCACATACAGGACAAGACCAATCATCTGGTATATCTTCAAAAGCTGTACCTGGAGCTATTCCTGAATCAGGATCTCCTACCGCAGGATCATAAACATATCCACAAAGATCACAAACGTATTTTTTCATAACTTATACTCCTAATTTTTATTACACTTAGTTCTCAATTCTACCAAGGATATCATTACCTATAGAAACTCCATAGTCAAAACATTTTATAAGATCCTGGGTTGTTGGGACATAATTAACTTTTAATCCTTCTTTTTTATCAAGACGCATCTCATCAAAATAACCACCAAGTATTCCTACAGCCTCTCCACTCCAACCATATGATCCAAAAGAGTAAGCTAGTTTGTTTTTAGGAGCAAGCCCCTTCAGGTAACACATCCCATCAGCAATTGTAGGATAGATATTTCTGTTAATAGTAGGAGAACCCACTACAAGTGCTCCGGATTCTAAAATCTCAGCAGCAAGATCCGACCTATGAGATGATTTCATCTTTATAGACACTACCTTAACACCTTTTGAACAGATTCCATCTACTATAGCTCTAGCCATAGTTTCAGTACTTTGCCACATGGTATCATATACCACTACCGCCTTGGAAACAGGAATCTGTTTTGCCCATTTTAAATAATTTGAAATAACCGTTTGAATATCCAGGGACCTTCTAATAATAGGGCCATGATCTGGAGCTATTATTTTTATATCAAGATTTAATCCTACAAGTGAATTTACTTGTTTATCTACTACAGGAGAAAAAGGAAGTAGTATATTTGCATAGTATCTTGAGGCTTCTTCATACAACAAAGAAGGATCTAGTTCATCAAAAAATCTCTCAGAACTTGCAAGATGCATTCCAAATCCATCTTGAGAAAACAGTATTCCCTCATTTCTATAGTAACTCATCATACTATCAGGCCAGTGAAGCATTCTAGTTTCTACAAAATCAAAATGAGCCTCATCTATATCAAGACTCTTTCCAGATACTTCTTCAAATATAGAAAAATCAATTCTATCGTGAAAATGAGCTTTCAAGGCTTTCTTTCCCATGGTAGACACATATACTTTGGAAGGAGAACACTCCTTGATTGCCAGATCTAAAGATCCAGAATGATCCATTTCTGCGTGGTTTGATATAATATAATCTATATTTTCTGGAAGAATAACAGAACTAATTCTTGCTATCATCTCATCATAGAAAGGTCTTTTAACCGTATCTATCAAAATATTCTTACTTCCAGTAATCAAATATGCGTTATACGTAGATCCTCTTGCAGTTTTATAACCGTGAAAATCTCTTATATTCCAATCAATAGCTCCTACCCAGTAAACATTAGAACTTATTTTATAAGCCGACATACAAGAGTTCATAGAACCTATCCTATCCTTTCTTCCAGTTATCCAGTCTATACCATGAAAAACCACCTTATAAGGTTTTTATGCTAATACCTCTTTTATCTAAAGTCAAATTAGAACCCTTATATTCCATCTTTTAATAACTATTTTATGATTTAAATAACATAATAGTACACCTTGAATTCTTCAAAATTTATCTCTTAGCTAGTATCCAAAAAGAAAAAATTTCTAATTAGTCTAAAATAATGATAAAATATTAGAGATTAGGTGGAGTTTTTTATGCATCATATTTATACATATTTTATATCTATAATTTTAGTTTTGCTGTTTTCTTTACCAACTAGATCAATACTGGCCAGTGAATCTTCTTCTAGCAAAGATACATCCAAAGAAGAAGTTCAAACCTCCTCTGAGACTCAGTCTTCTAGTAGTAAGCCTAGTCCTTCTACCTATAATTTTAAAGAAGAAGATTTAAAATACATTAACAGTTGGATATCTATGAGGCCTATAGTAGGAAAGAGCATATTCGATGGATCTACTGTTACAATATCTGCAGAACAAGGAATATCCTATCTAATATTTTTTATATCTTCATGGTGTACGAGTTGTAAAACAAAGATTGATGAATTAAAAAAACTACAAGATACACATGAAAAACTATACAC
>CACXFL010000056.1 GCA_902766925.1 uncultured bacterium
CAAAAACTATTCTGCAACTACCCAAACTTTAAATTTAGCTACTACTTCAGGATGAAGTTTAACTTGAGCTTGGTATACACCAACTTTTTTAATATCGTCTAATACTTCAATATCTTTTCTACTTGCCGTAATTCCTTCTTTTAAAAGTTGAGCTTCTATTTCAGCTGTTGTTACAGAACCGAATATTTTTTCATCTTCTCCAACTTTTTTAGCTAAAGTAATAGACAAATTTTCAAAAGCCTTAGCTTGTTTACGGGCTTCTTCCAATAAAACTACTTTTTTCTTTTCCAGAGCTCTAAGCTGAGCAGAAAGAGCTTTTTTATTAGATTCATCAGCAGGAGCTACCATTCCGTTAGGAATAAGATAGTTTCTTGCATATCCATTTTTTACGTTAACTATACTTCCTATAGTTCCCAAATTAGAAATATTTTGAGTTAAAATAACTTTCATATCTTTCCTCTCTTAGTAAATCATTACCCCTAAAAACTATTCTTCTGATTCTTCATTTGCACTTGCAATAGAAGCTTCTACTTGTTTTCTAGCTTTTTCTTCTTTTTCTTTCAAAATAGCTTTTCTAGCTTCTACGTCTACATTTTCACTAACTTTGATCAGTAGATAACGAAGTACATCGTTATCAATTCTCATAAGTCTTTCACATTCTGCAAGTCCTGCTCTATCTGAAGAAGCAAAACTATAGTTAACATAATATCCTCTAAATTGTTTTTTTATAGGATAAGCAAGTTTTTTTACTCCCCAGTCTTGTTTTCTGATAAGCTGGCCACCGTTACCGTATAGTAATGCTTCATACTTATCAGTAAGTTGTTTTCTATCTTGTTCTGATAGATCTGATTTTAAAATACATGTAAATTCATATTCTCTCATCTATACCCCTCCCTTTCGGATAAAAAGCCAGTAACATACCAGCAAGAGATTCTATATTTAACTTCAGGGTTTATTTATTCCCCCCAACTAAAACCTTCTATTCTGAAACTTGAACCTCAGATTTAATTCCCTTAGTCCAAACCTCTTTGATTCTTGTTAAAACTCCATCAAACATACTGGAACCTAGTTCCTTCAAATATTCATCTGGAAGTCTTCCAAGAACCCAATCGTTCATTACATAATCTTCAACTTGAGGTTTTCCAACACCAAGCTTAATCCTATAAAAATCAGCTGATCCTATCTTATCGATGATATCTTTCACTCCATTATGTCCACCGCTACTTCCACCAAGTCTCATCTTCACTTTCATACTAGGAACATCTACATCATCATGAATCACTACTAAATCCACAGGATCTATTCTAAAGAACCTAACCACACTACAAACGCCCATTCCACTTAGGTTCATATAAGAGTTAGTTTTAAAAAACAGTGTTTCCTGTCCAAAAACGTCTCCCTTACCAAGGCAACCGACTCCCTTCCAAGAAGAAAGCTCAACTTCAAACTTATCACACAACTGATCAAGCATAAGATAACCAGCGTTGTGTCTTGTAGTCTCGTACCTTGCTCCGGGGTTACCAAGCCCCACTATCAACTTCATTCAAAAACTCTTAATTATTTAACGTACATTAAATCAAGATGCAACACATCTCTTGTTAAAGGATTGATTTGAAGTTCTTTAATACAAACGGTTTTAACAGCTCCGTTCCAATCTAAATTAAATTTTTTATCATATCCTTTGTAAACCTTAGCTAATAACTTAGGTTCCATTTCAAGTAGATATGATTTACCTGAATCCAACAAATTAGCAGCAACTTTACCTGAAGCTCTGAGTCTTCTGTTGTATCCTTTACCTGTAGCAACTCTTGTTGTTGCTTGAATTGTTAAATAATTATCTGACATCTCAAAAACTCCCAGTGTGATTCCCAAAAATCACACTCCCAAAATTAACCCACGACTATAAAAAATATATATATCAAACTTTTAAATTTAACTAAGCCTGAATAAATTTTTATATGTGTTTTTTTAAATAAACACAACAGCTTTGTTGCAAAAAAACCTGTTATGCAACGATACAACCAATTTTCATTTTTTTCTACACAAAAAAACTAGATAAATAAAGAACTAACAGAATCATTCCTGTTTATATTCCTGATAGCATCAGCTAGTAGTTTAGAGACACTAATTTGAACTATTTTTGAACATGTTTTAGCCTTTTCTGATAATTGAATAGAATCTGTAACCACCAATTTTTTCAGCTTAGATTCTTCTATCCTACTTATAGCATTACCACTAAGTATAGGATGAGCAATAACAGCAACCACGGATCTGGCTCCATTATCGACCAGGGCATCTGCAGCTTTAGTCAAAGATCCTGCCGTGTCTACAATATCATCAACTATCACACAATCCTTACCTTTAACATCCCCTATTACGTTAAATACAGCCGAAACATTAGGAGCATCTCTTCTTTTATCAACAATAGCTATAGGCCAGTCAAAATATTTAGCTATACCTCGGGTCCTTTCTACTCCTCCGGCATCTGGAGATACTGCGATAGTATTAGACACATCCAAATAACTTTGAAGATATTCAACAAACACAGGTTTAGCAAACAAGTGATCTACCGGAATATCAAAAAATCCTTGAATTGCTCCAGCATGAAGTTCCATGGTAAGAACTCTATCAAACCCACTTACAGTAATTAGATTTGCTACAAGCTTTGCTGTAATAGGAGATCTTGGAGCACTTTTACGTTCTTGTCTTGAATATCCAAAATATGGAGCTACAAGCGTTAATCTCGAAGCAGACGATCGCTTACAAGCATCAGCAAGAATCAAAGCTTCCATCAAATTCTGATTAACATTAGGGGAAGTAGGTTGCAGGATAAAAACATCGTTTCCTCTTACGTTAGCGGAGATTTCAACTCGAGTCTCTCCATCAGCAAAAGAGGATAGTTCCACCGGAGTAAGTGGTACCTTTAAACAATCAGCTATTTTTTGAGCTAAAGGACGATTAGCATTACCGCAGATAAGTTGTAATCCTGCTTCTATCATTGTCACTAACCTTATTGTCAGGGATTTTAAAGTACTGGGGTAGGAGGGATCGAACCTCCGGATGCTGGAATCAAAATCCAGTGCCTTACCGCTTGGCTATACCCCAATACAAAGAAACTTGGTACCGAAAACTAGTTCCAATAAACCTGAAACCTATTCTACTATAAAGATTTTTCTCTATACAAGAAAAATCTACACCAGGATACCAACAACGGTACTTTATGAGATAACAAAACATTATCTTAATCGCAAGAATTAATTTCTATTTTTACTGAATATATCTTAGATATTCTACCCTACTTTTGCTGCAGGAAGGCATTTTTGAAGAATCAATGCATCTTTCCAATATATAGTTCCTACCACCGGATCCATATCTATCATCCATACTCCTTTTAGTTCAGGATAGTACAGAAGTCTTTCAGATACATTATCTATCACTAGACTTTGGAAGAACCTTCTTACACTTCTTCCTCCAAATCCAGATTCTAACCCTATTCTTATAAGTTTTCTTCTAATTCCTTCTCCAACACTTACTCTAAGTTCTCTATCAAACAGTCTTTGATTCATCTCTTTTTCTAACCTGGTTACCAGCATATCTAGATCTTTTTCTCCAAGAGCAGAGAACACTACACTCTTATCAATTCTGTTTATAAACTCAGGTCTAAAATACTGTTTGAGTTGGTTATAGACTTCGTTTTCTTCTCTAATTCTAAACTCCTCAACGTTTACTACAGAACTTGCTCTTCCCTTATAAGATCCCGGAGC
>CACXFL010000057.1 GCA_902766925.1 uncultured bacterium
TAAAAGGAAGGAGAAAAAAGGCTTGATCTTTTTTTGTATCAATTTAAATCAATTCTAAAAAGACATAGGTGTTATACGATAAAAAAAGAGGTTCTATACATCAATAGAACCTCCAACATATTTTTTTCAAACAAAAACTATATTTAACTTAAATTAAAACTAGAATTTCCAACCGTAAACAGCATCTGCTCCTAATTCTTCTTCAATACGGAGAAGTTGGTTATATTTACATATTCTATCAGTTCTTGAAGCAGAACCTGTTTTAATTTGTCCACAACCTGTTGCAACTGCAAGATCTGCAATAGTTGTATCTTCGGTTTCACCAGATCTATGAGACATAATAGCACGGAATCCATAAACACTTGCAAGTCTTACTGCAGCCATTGTTTCTGTAAGAGTTCCGATTTGATTTAATTTAATTAAAATAGCATTAGCAGCATTTTCTTCAATACCACGTCTGAGCATTTTTACGTTTGTTACAAACAGATCGTCTCCTACTATTTGAACCTTATCTCCGATTGTAGCTGTAAGTTTTTTAAATCCATCCCAATCATGTTCATCAAGACCATCTTCAATAGAGATAATTGGATATGCTGAGGTAAGTTCTTTTAGATAATCTATCATTCCATCAGTATCAAGGGTTCTTCCTTCTCCAGCTAGATTATATTTTCCACCTTCACAGAAAGAAGAGGCAGCAACATCTAGTGCTATAGAGATATCTTCACCCGGTTTAAATCCAGCTTTTTCAATAGCTGTGATAATAAGTTCAATAGCTTCTTTGTTAGATTTTAAATTAGGAGCAAATCCACCTTCATCACCTACTGCAGTGTTTAGTTTCTTTTCTTTAAGTACTTTTTTCAAAGAATGGAAAGTTTCAGCCCCGTATCTTAGAGCTTCTTTGAAAGAAGGAGCTCCACGAGGAACAATCATGAATTCTTGAAAATCTACGGTATTATCAGCGTGAACACCACCGTTTAGGATGTTCATTAAAGGAACCGGAAGTCTTCTTGTATATGTTCCACCTAAATATCTATAAAGTGGTAGTGAAGAAGCTTCAGCTGCTGCTTTTGCACAAGCCAAAGATACTGCAAGTATTGCGTTAGCTCCAAGAGAGGTTTTATTAGCGGTTCCATCAAGTTCAATTAGATAATTATCAATGGCAACTTGATCTGTTACATCTAGTCCTTCTATATTTGGAGCTATCTTTTCGTTAACGTTTTGAACAGCTGTTTGAACTCCTTTTCCTAGATAACGAGAAGAATCTCCATCTCTAAGTTCACAAGCTTCATATTCACCGGTAGATGCACCAGATGGAACTGCAGCACGTCCAAAAAATCCACTTTCAGTCATTACTTCTGCTTCTACTGTAGGATTTCCTCTGGAATCTAAAATTTCTCTTGCATTAACAAAACTAATTGTACTCATTTGTCCTTCCTTTACATTTAAATATTAATACATATACAAATACAATAAAAATACCTACTTTATACCATATGAGATATTAACTCCACTTGACTTAAATCTTTTTTTTACTAGTATACAAGTGGGTCGTTAGCAAACGACCCATATATCTTATAACAATCTTAAATTTATTCTACTATTATTTATAGATTGGAAATATATGAGTTATTTAAGTATATATACCGAGAACGTATCAAATCTTGATTGTGCAATTCTTACTCCTTCTATGGGACCGGTAGGACAAAGTTGGTTAGTGTCTCTAAAGGTTACAGGTAGTGTCCAAAAAAGTGGTTTTATATGTGATTTTCAAGATGTTAAAACTATAGTTCATGATATCATTTCTTCTTTGGATCATACTTTGTTTATAATTAAAGATCCCGGGATCTTTTTAGAAGATGATCCTAATTTAAACACAGTTAGTGTTTCACTGGATCCATCTGTATATCCTTGGAGTTATTCCTGTCCAAAAGATGCTGTTTTTTGTGATACAACTGGACTTTTATCTTTCAAGGATAATCTTTCATTCACCGAACTTATCACTAAGTATCTAAACCACAAACTATCAAAGACTAACTTTCCATCTAATGTAGTAGAAGCTTCTTTTAGTCTATCCTCAGAACAAGATCCTAGTTGTTTTTGTTATACTCATGCTCTATCAAATTACGAAGGACTTTGTCAGCGTCCTTACCATGGTCATAGAAGTAAACTTAACGTTTTAAAAGATGGGACTAGACTCTATGATATAGAATCCAAACTGGTAAAAAAATATAATAACATTCATATGAGTACCTCATCTCAAATAAAATCAATTGATTCTGACTATATAACCCTAGATTTTGATGGTACTCGTGGAAAATATATAACCACTCTTCCAACTGATAGAGTACTTATTCTTGATGAATCTCCTACTCTTGAACATTTTGTTACTCATATTGCCTCTGATATTAAAGAATCTTATGGCATATCTGGGTTTAATCTGGTA
>CACXFL010000058.1 GCA_902766925.1 uncultured bacterium
GGAGTAAATATTCCAGGAATAAATATCTCAGTAGGAGTAATTGAACTTGGAGGAAAAGTTAGAGTAGTAGAAAAACAATATAATAACATCTATACAAAAGGTATAAAGGACACCCCTTTTACTATTACATCGATACGTTCATATTCAAAACAATGTAGTCAAATTAAATCCTCTGGAGATCTTTGGTCGTGTTGGCAGTCTTTTTACTTAAAAGAAAAAGAAGCATCGCAGTGGAACTAACTTTAATTTAGAATGGGAGTATATCATATAGATATACAGTGGAAAGTAGCTGTTATATCTATATGATATACGTTTAGGATGGTTAAATATCTTTCTCTTCTTTACTACCGACTTTAAAAACGGAGGTACATTCAGAGGAAACTTTTTTGTCAGTAGAAGAAGAAAATAAGCGAGATACTCTTTGATATATCATTAATTTAATATCTTCAGGAATAAATCTGCTTTCATATAATAATGAAGCAAAATTTCTATTTTTCAATACTTCATCGATACTATCCCAGTTATTAGAAGAGTTAGCTAGGGTGAAAGTTTCATGGATTTTTTTAACCAAATCTTTATGGAATAAAATACTAACTCTTTCTTTTATTACAGATTGAAGAGAACGAGTGAAACCAGAATTCCAAAAATTACTGTAATGTGAATTTATTATTTCTAGTTTATTAGAAGTAGGTAAAAATCCAAGAACATATAGAAGTTCACTGGTTAGATCATCAGAAATTTCTTTAATGGTAGTATTATAGAAAGAAGAATTATAAATCCTTGAAGTTATAGGTTTTGATTGTTCTTGGTTACTGGTTATGTACTTTTGTATTTGTCTCGTAGAAGCATCAAATAAAGAAAGAATAAGTTCAAAAGCATATGAATCAACTGGTACATCATCCCAACCTAGAGGAGTGAGAACAATACTGGTTAAATTTTGATTTTTAATTTTTAGTTGTAACAGAGTAGATAAAAAAGAATCTTTATCATAAGTTCCATTGAAAAAATCGGAAAGATATATAATAGATCTATTATCATATCTTCTAAGATCTTTTAGTATAGATGATACATCAAATTCTGCTTTTTTCATTCTTTGAACTATCTCATCTTTTATTTCATTAGGAACATCAGAGGACATAAGTAGATGTTTTATAAATGTTGAATTTGAAAGTATATCATACCCTCTAATATCGGTAGTAGAATCTTCAAAATAGGTTTGAGAAGCTACATCTATTAAGGTTGATTTTACCGTAATGGGAATATTTGAAGATTTAAGAACTGATTGAACAAAACCAGTATCTTTCAATAAAGATAAATCTTGGCTATGTTGTCTTCTTGATTTTATATTAAGATATTTTAAATTATTTTTTACATGATAGATAAATTTGTCTTTTATAAGAGTTTGAAGAATAGATCTAATTTGTTTTTGAAATTCAAGGTTAGATTCATTGGTATTCCCATATTTTAGAATACGTCTTTTTGTCCAAAAAGAAATAAGACCCCGGGATTTTAAATAATCAATAAAATCTTTAATGGTAAGTTCTATTTTTATTTTTGATATTAAGGTAGGTAGATCCTCTAAAATTTGAAGCATATCCCTTGTTTCAAAATTATTAGTTTTAAATCCTAAAATATCATATAAACTAGCTATAAAGGAAAGATTGTAATGTGTTGTAACAAAATCTTCTAGTAGATCATACCCAATGTTATCTTGAAACTGAGTTAAAATTTCTATACTGTCTTTACTTTTTGATTGATTATCATCAGCTGCATTTAGTGAAGATCCAAATGACAATAAACTAGCTAATATCATGTATATTAACCACATAAAGTACAACCTCTCTGTTTGATTAAACGGAAAGGTTTTCTTTTATCAAAATAAATCAAACAGTCAAACATAAAATTAGATATGCTATCAAATTGATTATAATAGGGATAGGTATATGATGAAAAAATCACCATATACCTATCCCTTCTAAATGTACAGTTATTTAGTATAGATATTTTAGAATATTTTTTAATTTTAATACCACTTCATTAAGAAGAGATTCTTCTATATTTAATGGTGGAGTAAAGGATAGACATTGAGCTAGCTCTCCTTCGGGAATCGCTATAACACCATCTTTTCTTAGAAGATCACTGATAAGAGCTCCAAGTTCTGATTTTGTAAATTCTACTGTACACATTAGACCTTTACCACGTATAGATTTTACAGCATCAAACTCATCAAGGTTATTGTGAAGAGAGTTGAGAAATCTTTCACCTACAGAAAGAACTCTACTACATAAATTCTGGGAGAGTATATAGTCTAGGGTAAGACAAGCAAATCTAGATGCTAGAGGATGGCCGAAAAAAGTCCCTGTATGAATTGCTTCTCCTTTGTTAGAAGGCCATGCATCCATAATTTTAGATGATGCTACACATACTGAGATAGGAAGTCCTCCTCCTAGAGCTTTTCCTAAACAAATAATATCTGCAGGAACTTTACTGGAGTAAGAAATAGATCCAGTTCTTCCAAGTCCTGTAAATATCTCATCATATATAAGAAGTAAACCGTGATTTGTACAGATTTGTCTTAATTTTAAAATCCAATCATCATCAGGAATAATACAACCAGCTCTTCCTTGAATTGGTTCAAGGATTACAGCACCGATCCTCTGTTTTTGCTTACTTGCTTGATCTAATGCTGAATAGATTTCTTTTTCTATATCGGATGAGTTAAAGTTACAAAAGTAAGTGTTTCCATACCAGTTATGAAAGTTTCTTTTAAAGTAATCTCTTTGAGTTAAAGACAAAGCTCCAAAATCAAGTCCATGATAAGCTCCACGGAAAGATATAAAAGAACTCGATTTAGTATAGAGCATTGCAGTTTTGATAGCTGTGGTAATGATTTGAGAACCACTTAGAGCAAAAGAAAATTTACATCCTGGGAAAAGATTTTTAAGTCTACAAAGTAGTTCATATTTATCAACAGATGAGAATACATCAGATAGTCCTTGAACACATGGAGGAATCTCAGATGGAGATTTTGTAATATAGGATTTATATATATCTTGGTATATAGGATGGTTATGTCCTAGGGGAAGAGCTCCAAATCCTGCACACATATCTATATATGGACGAGATTCTACATCATATATTATGGATCCTAAACCTTTACTCATTACAAAATAAGGTTCTGAAAAGAAGGTAGCATCAGATACTTCTAACTCTTTTATGGTAGATAGTACTTCATAATTATTCATCAGTTAAACTCCTCTTCTGGATGGATCCCAGATAAATTTATGAATTTGAACATTTAATTTAAAATGTATATCAGGGGTTTCTTTAATCCATTGTACAAGATCTTCTAATTTTAATTTTCCAAATATAGCAGATACCAGTAAATTAGATTTATCACTGGTTTGATTTTTATTAAGAGAGTGGCTTAGAATAAAAGATTTAGCCCAATCAAAATCAGATCTATCTTGTACAACAAATTTAATCTCATCAGTAGGTTTTAGATAATTTAAATTAGATAGGAGATTATACGTACTCATTCCACTTGAAGGGCATTTGATATCCAATATTATATGAACTTTTTGAGGTACATCTTTAATATCACAGGAACCATTTGTTTCTAAAAGTACTTTATAGTTTTGATCTATTAGATAAGACATTAATTTTATAGAACTAGGTTGTCTGAGAGGTTCTCCTCCGGTTAGTTCTACTAACTTGCAGTTATTAAAGTTTTTAACTTTATCAAGTATTTCTTTTATAGTTAGTAAACTTCCTTTATCTGCGTATTTTGTATCACACCAACTACATTTTAAATTACATCCTGAGGTTCTAATAAAAATACAAGGATATCCAGAGTAGAAGGCTTCTCCTTGAACCGAATAGAATATCTCAGATATTTTTAAACTATCTTTCAACACTTACCTCACTTGTTTTTGTAAAATGTTCTGTTTTATCCCCTTTGGTTATAAGGTCAATAAGAGTAAAAGTCAAAAAAATAAGAACTAGTAAAATAAATTTATAGGGTAAAAAAAATAATCAAATATAAGATATAAAAATAAGAGATTTTATGATATAACATATTGATATCTATGGATATTATTAATCTTCTAAGGTGGCCACTATTTTGCATATATAGAAGTAAATAAGTACATTTTTAAGGGGCTAATATGAAAGTATTACTACAAAGTATTATGATTACACTACTTGTTTTAGGATGTGTTCAACAAAAATCACAAGTGAAAAGTGATAATACCGATATATTTGTAAAGTTGGTACCTGGATCTGATTCGAATATTCAAGCTTATGTATCAGTACCTAAAGATACACAAGATGTTACAGTTTGTTTAAACGATACTGAATGTGCTCCTCAATCAGGATATAGTGGGGTAGATTTAGTAACTGAAACATCAGATAGAAAGATATTAAAAATGCAAGGAGAATTTAGCCCAGATTCTACTTTGACTATTATAAGAGGGGTAAGTAGTGCAGTTAGAAGAATTATCAAATTAAAAACAGGTATAGATATAGGAGATATCTCTGAATATCTTATAAAACTTCCAGTAGTTAGAAATACAAAAATGGGTGGAGGTTCTGTTTTGGATGATGTGGTTCAACATTACTATGATGAAAACTCCGTATCAGCTTGTATGGGATATAGAAACTACTCTGACTCTGATAGTAGTACCTATGCTCATGAAGCTACCCACGGACTTAATGCTTGTATTAAAAATAAATACAGTAATCAAGGTCAGGTATATGGTTTCTATTTATTAAATGGTAATGCAATCTATGTAAAATATCCTTCTATGTCTAGAACTAAAATTGCTGGGTATGTTCCTCAGAATTTAAGAAAAGCAAACTCAGTTTCTGATAGATTCTCAATGTATATTGCTTCAACACAATATGGTTGGGATACTCCTCTTTATATATTTGATGAATGGACTGCATATTCTAATGGTGCTAGAGAAGCTATAGATAAAGTTAATAAAGGTAAATCTACAAATGGTTTTGTTAAATTAGGAGAAGGAGCCTTAGAATTTATGGTCTATGCAACAGCTACAGGTCTGGCTATAGAAAAAAATGACCCTTCCTATTTACAAAATGAACCTAAGTTTTTAGCATTATATAAACATCTAGCAACTGTACTTAATAAAGAAATCATGAGTTCATCTCATAATGTAGTTGTAGATAGTGAAATGAAACAATATTTAGAAAGATTTAAAACGGATAGTTCTGCAGAAGCAATGAGAACTTGGATAAAAAAATATTGCGGAGAACAATGGACTCGTGATACTTTTGGATTTTAAAATAATTTAAAATAATTACAATATATTGTCCTAGTAGAAGATAGGTAGAGAAGTTGGTATAGAAAAAATCCAAGAGAATTATGGTATATCAGTTCTTTTATCTTCGAACGGATAATAAGAGTTTATCATCTAGAAATACTTATCTAATTTTACTCGTCTATTAAAGTACTTACGGCCAATCTTTATAAAATCAATAGGTTATAAAAAATACGCTAAGTATATGTGTATTTTGATTAGAGGTAACTACATAATTTTATTATGAAATATTGTGTATTCTCTTTTTCTTCTAAATTGACTTAGCTTTTTATCCGAATCATATAATATAGGCTTTGGGGGAATTGAGTAGTAGAGGGGCTAAGGATATGAAACAAAAAATTAGAATTTGTGTTTTGGAGAAAATCCTTAAAAATTTTCTATCTTGGAGTTTCATGTGCAGTTTTATTGTATCTTGTGCTGATTTTAGTTCAAATAAAGATATGTTCCCTGCTAGAGCTAATATACAGACTAGTGTCATTGAAAATCTAGTTATATCATATGATGCTAATCAATTTGGATTAGGTTATGGAATAACAGTTAACAATGTTACTCCAGGATCAGTAGTAAGTTTACATAAGGGAAGTTGTGATAGCAGTGCTGATAGTCTATTAACAGAGAATGGGACCCTTACTGTTAAGGAAGAAACAACATATACTGAAGTTGATCTTTATATTAAATATACTATGGGAAATAAAACAGAATGTAGGAAACTAGATAATAAATATATTTATCTAGAAAAACCTGTTTTATCTTTAGATCAGGATAAAACTAGAGATCAGCCTGCTTCTCCTATTTTTAAAGTATCTAATTTGTTTATAGGGAAAAAAGTTAAGGTTGAAATTTTTAAATCACCCGATTGTAGTGGAGAACCTTTTAGTAGATCTCATCAAACAAATACAGGATCTTTTGAGATAAAAGATAGTTACACCTTGATTCATGGTAATTATAAGTATTCAGCAAAACAAAGTTACGGGGATGTTAGTAGTTGTTCTAATGTATTAAACTATACCTATAATAAATTTCCTGAGTTTGATGGATTCATGCATGAGAGAGGACAAGTATATTTCTATGATAATAATCAAAATAGAGGTATTATAATTAAAAATACAACTTTCATGCACAAAATAAGATTATATACAGGAACTAGTTGTGAAGATGAAGGAAAGTATATTAAAACAATTACAACCCTATCTGATAGAACTGAGGTAGAAACTCCTAATTTGGCTGATGGGATGTATAGGTTTAGTTTTAAAGAATTTGATAGTGAAGATAATTTTATAGGATGTTATACGAGTCCTAGAGTAAAACTAAAAACACCTAGGTATTTTTCAAATTCTTACGGTCGAATTGAACTAGATAAGACAAGAAGTATCATTAGTACTTATGGAATGGTAGAAGTAAATAAGATACTTTCTAAAAAGGTTAAACATATTTATACATCGGAATATGCATTTGCAATTTTATTTGAAGATGGATCTGTAAAGAGTGTAGGATTGGGAGATCAAGGAGGGGATAGTGAAGATGTTCGTGATAAACTTAATGATGGATCAAAACCAGTAGTATCTATTGTTAATACACCATCTGCTTTTGCAGCACTTCGTTCTGATGGATCAGTAATAACTTGGGGATCTTCAAGTTTTGGAGGAAATTCTAGTTCTGTATCAGGTGATATTGACGGAACTATCCCGGTAGTAAAATTATGGTCAAACAGATATTCTTTTGCTGCTCTTAGATCTGATGGGTCAGTAGTAAGTTGGGGGAATACTACTAACGGTGGTAGTATGTCAGCTAGTATTAAAGAAAAAGTATATGTAGTGGATGGACCAGAGTTTTCTCCAGTAGTCTCTATTTTTGCTAACTACTATACGTTTGCAGCATTAAGAACTAATGGATCAGTTGTTGTTTGGGGTAATAATACTTATGGAGCAAATACTACCAGTGTAGAAAGTAAAATTAACGGAGAAGATGTTAAAGTTACCGCAATTTATAATACTATGGGAGCTTTTGCTGTACTTCGTTCTGATGGATCAGTGGTAAGTTGGGGATACTCTAGTTACGGAGGAGATTATAGTGAAGTGGCTGATAAAATCGGTGGATCTTCTGTAAAGGTAGTAACTATAAGTTCTGCCACTAGAGCTTTTGCTGCTATTTGTACTGATGGATCTGTTGTAACTTGGGGAGATGCAAACTATGGAGGTAAAAGTACTACTGTAGCTTCTAAAATAAATGGATCTAATCCTGTTATTTCTATTAGCTCATCATCTCAAGCATTTGCCGCTCTTCGTTCTGATGGATCGATTGTAACTTGGGGTATATCATCTTACGGAGGAAATCATGCTAGTATAGCTGATAAGGTTGATGGATCTGTTCCTGTTAGTAAAGTTATATCATCTGATAGAGCGTTTGCCGCTCTTCGTTCTGATGGATCGGTAGTAACCTGGGGTGGAAATGCTTTTGGAGGAGATAGTAGTAGTGTAACATCTGAGCTTTCTCAAGGAGTAAATTATCTAGGAGGATATAATGCGGGATTTTATACTGAACAAGAGGATACAAGTTTAGTTATATGGCCAAAACTAGATACAACGCTGCTAGATAAGCCTGTATCCAATGTTTTAACGCATGAAAATGCAGTAGCTATTTTAAGAAAAGATGGTTCTGTTATAGGTACTGGAGTTTATTATTATGGGAATAATCAATCTGAGACACGTGATAAGCTTGCTGGAAACGTAACAAAAATAGTTAAAACAAATAGAGCATTCGCTGCTTTGAAAGATGATGGATCAGTAGTAACTTGGGGAGAAACGGGTTATGGAGGAACTATAACTGATACATCGTTATTATCCAAACTTGATGGAACAAATGATGAAGTAGACGTAGTAGAACTTTATTCAAATAACTATGCTTTTGCTGCTCTACGTAGAGATGGATCGGTTGTTACTTGGGGAAATTCTAATTTTGGAGGAAGTTCTTTTAGTGTAGAAGATAAACTTGACGGAACAGTTGATGTAGTGCAAGTAGTTGCTTCAAGGGGAGCTTTTGCTGCACGTCTTGTTGATGGGTCAGTGGTAAGTTGGGGAGCAGATACTGATGGTGGGGATTATTCTGGTGTAGCAAATGAAATTGATGGAACAGATGATGAAGTAGATGTAGTAGAATTATATGCAACAAATCAAGCTTTTGCAGCACTTCGTTCTAATGGGTCAGTGGTAAGTTGGGGACATATTACTTATGGAGGAGATTATTCTGGTGTAGCAAGCGAGATTGATGGATCTACTTATCCTGTAGAAAAAGTATATTCAAACACTTATGCATTTGCAGCTCTTCGTTCTAATGGATCAGTTGTTACTTGGGGATCTTCTAGTTATGGAGGTAAAAGTACTGCTGTAGCTTCTAAGATAGCTAGCGATGTAACAGCAATTTATTCAACAGAGAGAGCTTTTGCAGCACTTAAATCTGATGGTACAGTTGTAACTTGGGGGGCTGATGGTTACGGAGGTAGTATTACTGGAGTAGCCAGTGCACTTAATGGTACAAAATCAGTTATTGATGTATATGCTACTAACAGTGCATTTGCAGCTTTGAAAGATGGTAATAAAAATGGAGAAATAGTTGAAGACGAAGATGGTTCCATTGTTACTTGGGGATCTTCTAGTGGAGGAAATAGTACTAGTGTATCCAGTGAACTATCAAGTACAGTTATATCAGTAAGCTCAAACTATGGAGCTTTTGCAGTAATAAAATCTGATGGATCAGTGGTAAGTTGGGGAAATTCTAGTTATGGTGGAGACTCTAGTAGTGTAGCAGATAAATTAAATGGAGAAGTTAAAGTTACAAAGATTATTCCAGTCTATAAACAAGGATTTATTGCTGAAAGAGAAGATGGAACTCAAGTGTATTGGGGATCAGGAAGAATTGAATTTTAACTATTCTTTTTTTGTATAGTGGTATTCAGTGTGGATAATCTTTATTATCTATACTGAATACTTGTTCTGTATAGTATATTAGCTATTCATAGCAATCTAATTTTTAGCTTTATATCAATTTTTTTGTAATAAATCCTAAATAACGACTTGTATAGTCTAGTAAATATTACTAGCGTGAAAACTCTTTTTTAAACGTTTACTTTATTACTATATTTAGGGAGTTTTTATGAAAAAATGTATATTTTATATTTGGGTCATTTTCTGTATACTGTTTATATCATCTAATGTGGTTGCTCAAACCGAAACTGAAATTGAAGATACTAGTAACAATAATGAAGTTAAAGAAATAAAAAATGTTTCATGGGATGATAAAGATAATTTAGATAGTTATTATGAAGAGATAAAAGGTTATACTGTAGATCTACCAGTAGTTAGACAACAAACCGGTTATTCTAATGAAACTGTACTTCATGATATCTTATCTCACTATTATCAAGCAGGATACGGAGCATGTATACAGTACACCTCGGATTTTGATAATGCACTTTCAACCTATGCACATGAAGCTACTCATGGACTTTGCTTGTATTAGAAATAAATATGGATCGACTGGAACCACAAATGCTTTTTATCTATTAAATGGAAAAGCAGTAGTTCTTAAAGAACCAAACGTACGTAAAGCAAGAGTAGGTGGACTTATTCCTGCAATTTTTAGAACTCTTGGAGTAACTAAAAGATTTGTAATGTATGTACTGGGACAAAGATCTTGGGATGATATACCTTTATATATTTTTGATGAATGGACCGCATATACTAACGGAGCTAGAGAGACTATAAGTGTACTTAAACAAAAAAAAGGTGTTGGAGCTGATGTTCAGCTAGGAGCGGGAGCTTTGGAATTTTTTGTATATGCTACAGGACTTGGAATGGCTATTGAACAAAACGATCCTTCGTATTTTCAAAGAGAACCTAAATTTATTCCTCTGTATAAACATCTATCTAAAGTTTTATCTCAAGAAATAATGAGTTCATCTTACCTTCAAGTTACAGATGGTATGATGAAAACCTACTGGAATAATTTTAAAGTAGATCCTAGTAGTGTGTATCTTAGAAACTGGATTAAAAAGTATTGTGGGAAAGAATGGGCCACAGAGGTTCTTGGTATTAACTAGGTTTAGATTTAATAGCTAGAAGCCTATAATAGGTTCTAAAATTCCCGTCTAAACAGTACTAACTAGAAAAAATGATGAGTTAGTACAGTTTAGAGAGTATTTTGAATTAACATAACATAAAAAAATAGCAGATATTTAGAAATAAAATAGGGAACTTTTTACCTCTAAAATCACTAAAAAGTTCCCTATTTTTTTATCTTATTAGATATTTGGATAAATATAACTAGGATCAATCTTTTAAATAAAACTAATAAAATCAAAGGTAATGCCCGTAATACAGAGGTATTTCTAGGTATATAAGGGTGCTCATGGATAGATATAATTATTTCTACTATAATAGAAAAAAAACCGAAAATGTAAATAATTTCTATTATAATAGAAATTATTATATTGATATATCATTCAATGTCACAAATAACGGAATGAAAATCTCACAAATGACGAAGTAAAAATCCTACAAATGACGAAGTAAAAATTCCATAAACGGCGAAGTAAAAACATATAACATATTAATTTTACTTAACTTATATAAAAAATATGGTGTAGTAAATTTAGGGTAAAATATAGGGGTATTTATGAAAGAATATAAACCAAGAATTGTTGATAAAATCTTAGATTTTAAATTGGAAA
>CACXFL010000059.1 GCA_902766925.1 uncultured bacterium
AAGTCCTAAAGATAGATCTAGAGGAGATTCTGAAATAAGGGACAGAAGATCTTTTGGTGAAGGTAGAAGACATGGGTCTTTTTTAGTAAGACAGGATAGAAAAGAAGTTCGCAGAAAAGATCAAAGGCCCACAAGATTAGCTCATGTTTTTTCTAGAACCCAAACAGATTATATTCAACTTACTAAAACTAAACTCGAGGCTTGGAGAGAAGAAGCTAAAAAGTTACAGGAGGCATCCTCGGGCCCTTCTAATATAGTGTTGGATCCTTGGCAACAAGAGGCTCTGGATTCCTTAAATCGAGGGCTTAATGTAGTGGTTGATGCTCCTACTACTGCTGGAAAAACTAGAATTTGTGAGATGTTTTTTCGCGAGCATTTATCTGATCCTAATTTTAAAGCTATATATACAACCCCTGTTAAAAGTCTTTCTAATGATAAATTATATGAGTTTAGAAGAAAATTTGGAGAAGAAAACGTAGGAATAGCTACTGGAGATATTAAAGATAATCTAGGTGCCCCTATTGTTATTGCTACTTTGGAATGTTACAGAAATTCTCTTTTAGGTATAGATGAAAACATTAGTAGAAATCTTGTAATCTTTGATGAATATCACTACCTTCAAGATGCTGGAAGAGGAAGTGGTTGGGAACAAGCTATTATACTGTCTCCGGAAAACACCCAACTTTTACTTCTGTCAGCTTCGGTTGGTAATCCTGAGGATTTTGTAGATTGGTTGTCTCGTATTAAAACTAAAGAGGTTAAGCTGATTCAAACTACTTATAGACCAGTACCTCTTGTAGATCTTATCTATAGTTATAAAGATAATGCTTGGATTGAGTCTTCAACTCTTGATTTTAAACCAGATGATTTTGTGAATGTAGCCTGTCCTGAGTGTGACTATGATACCATAGTATCGGTATTTCCTAGTATAATTAGTTCAGGGCTCTATCCAACTATAGTATATTGCGGAAGAAGAAAACAGTGTATGCAGTTTGCTAAAGATATTGTGTTAAATATCGAGCCGATGGAAGAGTCTAAAATTCAACACATGAGTAAAAGACTGGAAGAACTTGACGCTACACTTGGTTTTAGTTCATTTATAGATAAGTATATGATGGAAGATATTATTCAATACGGAGTCACCTACCATCATTCTGGACTTGCTTTTAGTGTTAAATTGCTAATAGAAAATTTGTTGAAAGAGGGACTTCTGAGATTTTGTGTATCTACTATGGGACTAAGTCTTGGGGTAGATTTTTCTGTAAGATCAGCTCTTATCGTGGATATGAGCCGTCCTGATGAAAAAGGGTTTATAAAATATGATAGTGGAGAAGTTCTTCAAATGCTTGGAAGAGCTGGAAGACGTGGAAAAGATCCGGTTGGATATAGTCTGTGGTGGGGAGTAAGACCATACTGTTATTTAAAACCTAGCTCTAGAGTTGAAGTTAATTCTCAGTTTAAAACGGATATTACAACTTTTTTAGGACTTGTTGGAAAGGGAATAGATTTAGCTGAGATAGAAAAAATACTTACCAAAAGTTTTTCTATGTATGATAAGGAAGACGCAAAGATTGATTTTATTACAAGACAGAGGGTCTCTTCTCAACTTGGAGAAGATATTCCATGTTTTACTCCGGTAAGAGAATATCAAAGATACATAAAAGCTAAAAAGAGCGCAAAATCTCGACTTATGTGTTCTAGGTGTAAACTTAGATCTAAATGTTTTTCTTTTTTAAATCAAGCTTTTTCTAGTAGTGCTTTTGTCGGACTGCATTTTCACCTTCATGAAATAGGAGCACTGGATAGAGAAGAAAAACTTACTGAGTTTGGAAGTTTAGCTAGGTATTTCCCTCAATCAGGAGGTCTTATCATAGCTGAAAGTATTGCTAAGGGAAAATTTAGTATAGAAACTTTTGGATCCTTTATTAATCTTATGGGAGCTTTTTCTCTTCCTTATTATAAGAAACCTAGTTATTTTGCTGATAAGAATCCTAACTCTTTGTACGGAGGATATGGAGTAGATCAGATAGAAAATATGTTAGAAAGGTTTTATCCTATTAAGTTATTTTCAGAACTTTATGATGAAAAAGCTGGGTTTTATATGTTTAGGGAATTTAATCCAGCAGGGGCTAGGATTATTGAAGATTGGTTTATGGGAGAAGATTTTAAAGTGTTAGAGTTAAAATACACTAATGATACTTTTGGAACTGGAGATTTAATGAGTCTTATATATAGGGTGGCAAGTTATCTTCAGTCTCTGGCTCAGATAAAACTCGGGGAGATTTCTGAGGTAGCATCCCTCAATAGATCCGTTCTTCTTCGAGATCCTCTAGATAAAAATATTATATAAAGTTTATGATTCTTGATAGTTAAATAATAAAAATTTTCTTTCAAAGAAAGGCCATGGAAGGTACAATATCAGTAGTACTCAATGTTTCAATCGGTAGTAGACGCTCATACAAGAATTTTAAACAAAACCAGTTGTTTGAAACACTATCTAATAGAGGTTTTGGTATTACTTAATAACGAAGAAGGGATATCTTGTTATGCAAAGAATAATTTTAGTATTTATTAGTATTTTTGTGTTAGATACTATTGTGATGATGAGTTGTACATCAAAAACATCTTCCTCTTTAAGTGCCATAGCAGATAAAGAATGTTTGTCCCTAAATGAACTTATAGTATCTATGTGGAATTCTCCAAATCTTACATCTAATGTTACTTTGAGTAATGAACAATATTCCAGTGTTTTTTCATCAGATGCTCGTGATAAATATGCTTTTATATCCGCTTTGTTTGATAGTGCTAAATACGGTAGAGCTAAGACGTTGAAAACTACCATCTCGGATATTGAGTGTAAAATTAATTCTTTGAATAATCCAGAAGAATTAACTGGTTCAGATCAAGATAATAAGTTGGAAGAGTGTTCTAATAAATATATATGTCCAAATTGTTCATTAGAAACTTTGAAGAATATACTTTCAGAATATAAGGAAAGATTATCAGGGATAGAATCATGTAAATTTGATGCTTCGTTAATAAAAAAAGAAGAGCTATCTATGGAACAAGATCTTGCTGTATATTCCACTCTTTTAGTAAATAACTCTTCTGAGTTAAATGAGGAGTTCGTTAATGTATGGGAAGAAGCTATAAATCATTATCCCTATACAGGCTTAACTAATGATGAAAAAGGAGCTTTAACTACGCTGGCTACTTTTGTTAAAGATAATAAACATGTTGCATCTCAAAGTGCTGATGGTGTTTATAGAATCAGTCAGATAGATAAAGTCTGTAAACAAATAGATAAACTTTTTACGAAAGCAAAAAGTGCTGAAAATAGTAAGGTTGTAGGTTTTTGTGTTAATTGTGTATCAACCCTTGTAGGTATGTGTAAAGCAACTCTAATAGACACAAAAGAGTATCTGAAATCAAAGGTCTTAGATGAAGATAAAAAAGTTCAAGTTTATGTAAATAACTTCATTAGACAGGTTGTAACATCTGTGGTACTGTGTACTACTAAACAAATCTTTAAAAAAACTTGGACAACTATAGCAAAAAAGATCAAAGAATTTGTCATTAAAGGACAAAAGAAAGTGATTTTTGACAAAGAAAACTATAACCCTAGTGTAAAACAAGCTATATTGTCAGCGATATGTGAAGTTGGATTTGGGGTTTTAGGAGACTCCATTTCTATGGATATGGATGTAAATTATGACAATCCTTGTAGATCTATGTGGAACATGGATAAGAGTAGATGGGCTTCTTGTTCAAGAACTGTAGCTACAGTATGTCCTATCTTTTTAAACTCGGGGTATGTAAATTTAAGCTCTTTTCTTCCTGATACTGGAGGTAATGTTTGGTTAAACATATTATACGATATGGGAACTATGGGAACTACGTTTACTTGTCAAGCAGGCGGTAAATCCATTGCTATGCTTTGCTCGACAATAGCAGCAGCTGCTTCACAGATAAAATCAGCTATATTAACAGGAAATAACGATTGGGCTCATTGTTTGGGATTTGATCAAGGAGGAGCTTGTGTAGGTACAAAATGGGCAGAATACTGGGGTGGTATGAGCTTGTCTTATGCTAAATCTCCTGTAGAAAAGTTAAAGAAAAACTCATATGGATCGTATGAGGGTGATATGTGTATGTGCGAAAGAAACTGTTATGAAGATAATATAATTTTTGATAAAAAATACAAAACAGAAACAGTATTTTCATACGCAGGAGATATTTCTAATAGTTTAACCAAATACAATGACTGTCGTTCTTTTAACGGAAGAAAAATAAAACATGGAGTACCAGCAAAAGCAGGAAGTAAAAAAACATATGCTAAGTATGGTAATTGTAATTTAGTAAGTGTTAGTTTCTTGAATAAAGATGATCCAGATGCAGCAGTTCCTTTAGATGGAACTGAGGTAAATTACAGACCTCGTAATGAAGCTGGAGAATTTGTTTCAGGAAGTAGTTGGAAAAGTATAACTTCTCAGTCATATAAAGGATGCGTGGATAATTAAAAAAGTTTAAATCACTAATCTAGTAGTTATTCTTCAAGAAAGATTATTAGTAAAATATTTCTCCTTGAGAATAAGAGCTTTCATTATTGAAATATTTAAAAGTATAGGAGTTATTTTTATTCTTTTTAACTTCTAGATTAATAGTTTTAGATGGAAAGATAAGGTTCATAAACTTTAGTTTTTTTACAGTATAAGAACGAGTTATATCTATTCCAAATATTCTTTTAATGAAATAGAAAACAAAGTGGAGTTGAATAACTCCAGGAAGAATAGGAAAAGATGGGAAATGTCCTTTAAAATAAGTACTTGAATTTAAAAAAGTTAAATTCATTGAAAATTCTTCTTCTTCGATTTTAAGATTTTCAACTACGGGCTCTTCTATTCTTGAAGTAAACATTGAAACAAGCTTGGAACTTTGTAGTTTTCCTTGAGCGTTATAAGGAAAACTAAAAGTTATAAGTGTCTTTTTAGGAAGACAAGAGCTGGAATAATAATCTAGAAGATAAGTTCTAAGTTTTAAATTGAATTTAGACCTATCGTTTTCTTTTAAAAAAGAGTTTCCTTCATCACTAAGAGTTAATAAAACTCCTAGGGTATTTTCTTTTAGAAGGATTAAGTGTGCTTTTTTTATAAAGGGATGTTTTTCATAAACCGATTCCATCTCAGGAAGGGATACTCTTTTCTCATGTATTTTAACTAATCTATCAGCTCTTCCTAAAAGATTAAATGTGAAAGAGTCTAGAAGTTCAACTTTATCCATCATTTGAAAAGAGGAATCATCTGTATTAATAAAAGATGATTTTACTTTTAAAAGAGAATCCTCATTTATATCTATACTTACTGGAGGAAAACAAGTCCAAAATGAACTGATGGATTGTTGTCTTGAAGCAATTCCGCCAGTTTCAGTGGAGCCGTATATCTCTATAGGAGATCGTCCTAACACACTGAGGGCTTTTTCAGATACTCTCTTGGTTAGAAGAGAACCTGAAGTATAAATAGTTCTAATAGAAGAAGAGTTGTGTTTTTTTGGAAAATCTAAAGATAAACTTTCTAAAAAAGTAGGGGTAGTAATAAAGATAATATCAGTGAACCTTTTACATAAGGAGGCTAGCTGTTCTTCAAAACTACAGATATCAATCCAAGAACATAGGGAAGCTCTCAGTGGATATAAAAACCACCATAGTATTCCATAGGTATGGTATGGTTCTACTGAACTAATAAATACAGATTCCTTGGATCTATTGTTCTGTTGTGTAGAATAAATATTTTCTATTTCATTACAAAGATGTTTAATATTTTTTATGATTCTTTTAGGAGTAGAGGTACTTCCTGAAGTAAAAAAAGAAAAATCTCCCTTAAATTCCGAAGGGAAACTACATGAAGAACCTTGGTCTAAGTTTGAACCAAGATCTTGGGTACTAATAAGATTTAGATTAAAAGAAGAAGTTATGTTTTTAATATTTTGATTAGATACTACTGTTTTTACACTAGAAGGAAAAAAGTTAAAACTAGAACTAATTGAACCTGGAAGTATAAGGTGTTTATCAGAATATAGACAAGCTAGAAAACAAAGATAAAAAAGATAACTATCTTCTTTAATATATAAAACAATTTCACTGTCTTCTAGTTTTTGAAAATATCTGGTATATCTTAAAACATCAGCTTTAAATTGAAGAAGATCTATAGATCTTCTTTTATCTAAAAATAAAACCCGGTTTTCTTGATTAAATAATTTATCTGGATTTATAAACATAACTTATAGAAGAATCCAATACTAACTTATACAAACACTAACCACGTCTATATGATACTATAGTCGTAGATATTGTCTATATTAATTAACCTTTAGTTGTTATTTTATATCTGTATATTAGAGGAATATAGAGTTTTAATTACATCTTCTTTTATACTTGTTACGATCTGACGAGTAGTACCTTGATTGTAATTAGATACATTTATATAAGGAAGAACCTTAAGATTATATACTACACATCTATCCCCAACATCATACCAAGGTTGATGTTTGTGGAGTACCGGAAAACTTTGAGAGATATGAACAGGAAGAATATTGTGAGAAGTTTTGTGGGCTATAAGGATAAAGCTTTTATGTAATCTAGTAGGATTACCAGGAATAGTTCTTGTTCCTTCAGGAAATACAATTATATTAGCCTCATTTTCTAGAAGAACTCGGGATTTATCTATAATAGTTTCCAGCGGATCATCATTAAAAATATATATATCTTTAATTAAAAAGTATAAAAAAATATTTTTACGAAGAGATGATTTAATAATACAGGAAGAATTTTTAAACGTAGAAATCATAAATACTACATCTAAAAGAGATGGATGATTTGCTATTATAATAGATGACTTTACTGGAGTAGATGGAAAGTTTTCTAACCTCAGTTTAGCTAGATGAGTGATTGAAAGTAAATAGAGAAAAAATCTCCAGGTTTGACGTACTAGATTTAATTTTATAATGTTTTTTTTAGGTCTAGGTTTTTTGCAGAATAAATCTATAAAAGGAAAACAAATAGTTCCTATCATTAATGCTCCAATTCCAAAGAAACTAAAGAAAAAACCAGTGCCTAGAGCTCTAATAATCTTTATTATCATATGTACTCTACCCTAATATATTTTCCTTGAAGAACACTTGATTGATGCGATAGAAAGTTAGAAACATCCTCAAAACTCATGGAATTCTTACAAGTTATAAAATCAAGCTTAATAGGTACCGATAATGAATCTAGCTTATCTTTAGATATAAAAAATGATAAAGCTTGTGATTTTTGTAATCCAATATAATCTTGGTAAAGCTTTGGAGTAGATTCATCAGCATATATAAATAAGGTATCAGACTGATACAAAAAAGCTTCAATCAGTCCACTCTCAATTGAATCTTTACCAGAAGCTATAGCTGTATAAGGGGATTTGTTTTTAGTTAAAATAGAAAGCATCCCACAAAAAGCATTATGAACAGATATTGAAAACTTAGATGGATGAAATTCTTTATCTGTATGGTACTTATTTATCAAATCTTCGGTTATTTGCCATTCTCCCCAATCTGAACTAAATACTATCTTATATGGAGTAGTTGGTACAAAGGTTTTTTTAAAACACTGCATAGATATTTTTTCAATCTGACTCAATCTTCTTCTTGTAAGAAGAGGAACCCAAGATACATCTAGGGGGTCGGTTTCAGTATAAATATATGGTTTTGTAATATAATACTTAGTATCCATGTTTATATTTAAAATATCTTAATGAAATTAAAACAACTTCTTTAGTATAATCGGATGAGGTTTTAAAATCTAGATAAGATTTACATATTAGTGGGTTGAAAAAAATTAAACCAATTACACCAATTAATAGGACTTTTAAGAATCAGTTGCTGCATAAATGAGGCAAATGATTCTTCTATACTGAAAGATTCTAGGTAGTGTTTTATATATATAGTATATGAAGATTTATTTTTAATACAGGATATAAAAAAGATTGGAGCTTCGCTACTTTGGGCAATCTTAAAGATAGCACTAGATAGATAGCATGGCGTATCTAGGATAGTGACTTTTTTTATATGCTTAGGATTTTTGTCTTTAATTCTATCAACTCCCATAAGAATAAGATGAGATTGTTCCAAAAAAGATAAAATATCATAACCGGTTTTAATATTCATATTTTTGGTAGAATGAAAGAAGATGTTTTGTGTATTGTTTTTATCTAACATAAAATTATGAAATACAGGAGTTCTTCCAACATCCATATAGATATCTACCTTTGTATTAAGAGTTTTTGGATAAGTATTTCTTATACCTGGAAGAACATAAATATTACCTACATGAGAAAATAGTAAAAAACATCCTTGCTTTTGATTTATATAATCTTGAAAAGTTGCCCAATCATCCATAGAGGAAGGATCTATATCTATAGGTATAGATTTAGATAAAAAGGTATCTACTCTGTCTGTAAGAATTCTAGAATAAAAAAGCATATGTTTCAGTGATGAAAATTTAGTGAGAGGAATACCTTTTTTCTTTTGGTATTCGTTTACAACACTAAGATAATTTTTGGATATGTTTCTTTCTTTTTTTGAAATTAACCATATAAAAAATATAACTATACTAACTAGAACATCACATACAGTTTTTCCAAGGTATAGTCTTGAGTAGATAAGTATTTTAAGTCCTAGTGAAGAAGCATATTTTTCTTTGTTATCTTCTGAATCAATATTATTTTTATTATTGTTACTCATGGGATCTCCATAAATATGAATATAAGAAAGAAAACAACAATCCTAATCCTAGTACTAATCCCATAGAAGAGATTATTTTAAAATCTGTAAAATATAATAAGGAAAATCCTATGAAAGTCGATAGAAAAGAAAACAGGGTAGCCTGGTTAAAATGACCAGATAGAGTAAAAATGGTATAGTCTATACCTACTCCTATTATTATAAATAAACTTAGAAGATGAAAAAGATTTAAATCTATATGAGATATAGAAATAATAGAAAGTATCGTGAGAATAGATGATAGGGAAGGAAGAATATACCTAAGGCATTGTTTTTTATAAAGTAAGGATAAAAATAAGAATAATAGAGTAAATGATAAGAGTAAAACTTTACATACTTTTTTTGTATAAGATGATAAGGTGTTATTTATATAAGAAGCTATATCTACTATAGTGGAATTATCATCTGCAGTAAGGTGGATATCCAATTTTGAACTAATTGGAGTTATGGAATATATCCTAGAGGAAGTCTCTATTATATAAGGATCAGTTAGAGAATTTAAATCCTTAGGTAACAAAGATGATGGACTCTCGGATGGAGGATCTATTTTTTTTGAAATAGAAAGAGAGGATTTAAGGGAAGGAAGCTTTTTATCGTATAGCTTTTTTAGAAGTTCTGATACAAGATGTTGTTTTTTTGTAGAAGGAACTATTGAAGATAGTGAAAAGAAAGAAACTTTGGTTTTCAGTTTTTCTTCATTTTCTAGTAGCTCTTCTATAGAAGAACCAGATGTTAAAAGAAGGTTAGAGTCTTCTGAAGAGGATAAATTTTTAAATAGAGTATCAGACTCTAGTATATATTTATCAGGGAGGTAAAGAGATTTTATATCTGTTTTTATATTAAAATAGAACAAGGCAGGAAGTAGAAGAAGTATAGGAAGAATAATTGGGATTAGATGAGCTATCTTATATTTAAATTTTGTTTTTATTACCGGTTTTAATTCAGATAAACCAGTATTTTTATATTTAGTAAATATTGGATATAAACAAGTAACTGTAAGAAAGTTAAAACTAAGTCCTACTATTACAAAAACACCTATTTGTTTTAAAAGTGAGATGTCTGAAAACAGTAGTGGTATAAAACAACAAACGGTTGTGAAAAATGCTTTTAACATGTTTTTTATCACTTTATCTTTTGTATTTTGAGATGAGGACAGAAGATGAAATGAATAATCTATAGATAAACCTATAAGAGAAGTAGCAAATACAAAAGTTAGGATATGGATAGTGTCAAAACTTAGAATAAGACCACAGTAAGCTACCATAAATGATAGAAGGATATTTACTAGAATTAAAATAAGTAATAGTAGAGAGTGAAGAAGGATAAGGGATAGTGTAATAGTACATACAAATGATATTACGGTTAGATAGGTTATTTCTTTTTTAGTATTTTTCATGGAAAAATAGGAATGAACAGGAACTCCTGATAAATAGACTGATATAGACTGGTTTTTAATTTGAAGTTCATCTTTAAGTTTGAATATATTTCCAATATAATCTAGAGAATCTTTTTTTAGACTAAGACTCATCAGTAGATAAGAGTTTCCATCATAATTAGCTACTATATGATTTTGATCTAGTGTCCAATGACCATGGGAAGGAATGATTGATTTTAGATAGTTAGAGAAGATAAAAAATGGATCTTGTTCAAATGGGATAATAGAAGGAGAAAAAGAAGAAGTTAACTGTTTTATGGAATCATTAACAAAATAATCAAAATCTTGAGAACTAAGACGTATATAATCTTTATCTGAAATTAGGGATGATTTATGTTCTGATAGAAGCTCTATTAATTTATTTTGTTCACTATCTTCTATTATGTATTTAATATCTACGAATTTAGATCTATCGAGCTTAGAGTAAAAGGATTTGGATGCTTGGATAAGTTGATCGGTAGAGGAAGAAGAATCTAAGATAGAGGAAGAATTATCTGATTTTGTTTTAAATATAATATTTAAGGTATAAGCATTTTTAGAAGAAATTTCACGTATTGGGAGACTATCTTCTTGGATTAAAGAGGTCATATCTTTATCAATTATTGGAGTATATTTAATAAGGATGATGACAGAGCTAATTAGTATACAAGGAATTAAAAGTCTAATGATTTTAACAACTGATTTCATCTTTTATAACCTTTTTTGTAGGTTTAAGTTGTAGGGTTATTTTATTTTTATTTTGGTATAGTATTTCAACTACATCAATTTTTTTAAACTTCATATGGATACTTATTTTTTTGATCCATTTTTTTATATTTTGATTCTTAGGAGTTATCACTAGATACTTGCCATATGAGAGATCAAAGATTTTTTCAAGTGATTTTGTATCCTTTAGATCACTACTCATCAGAGTATCTATTAAGGTTTTAATATCGGAAAAGTATGGAAGATCTTTTAAAGCTTTAGAGGGTTCTTTGTTGTAGCAATATTTTTCTTTTGTAGATATAAAAGTATCTTCATTATGTTTAAAAATGAAACCTTTATCTTTTTCAAATCTAGCTAAACTATAAGTAGAGAAGGTTTTATCTATTGATGAAACATATTTATGCTGTATTATCTCAACTGATTCATTATCTAATTTAGATAGAAATTCTAGAAGATCCTCTTGAGTTATACAGTATAGATAATCAGGTCTAAGGAATAAGGATAGTAAAGAGATAAAATAGAAAGAAAAAAATATTTGTTTCATAGATATTCCACTGATTTTAGTTAATAAACACATAGATCGTTATCTATAGTTTTATGTAATTAATCTTAGATATTGTATGTCCAAACTAAGAATCTGTAAAATGCTTTTACACTTTAAGGAGTACTAGGATTTTTTGAAGTTGGATTGGGTATTTATATAACAGTTTTATTAATCCAATAATAAGTATTGTAAATACTAGTATTAGTAAGTATCATATATGTTTTTTTTATTCGGAGGATTATGTATGAAAAGATTAGTTCGTGTTTTAAGTTTTATGTTTTAGATTTTAGCTGTGTTTAGTTTTATGAACATAGCACTAGCTCAAAAGAAAGTTAAAGCTCCAAAGGCAACAAAACCAGCAGTTACTCAACCAGCTGTAGAACAGACAACAACCCCACAACCTGTGGTAGAACAACCAACAACCCCACAACCTGTAGTAACAACACCTGATGTAACTGTAGCAAAGACTCCAGATAATCAAGGTGGATCTTCTTTTGCTTTGGGTGTAGATTTTGGATATGACTTTTTAGCTAAGTATAAAAAGTTAAAATTTCCAGAAGATGATGATTTTGATGATCAAGCAGATGCTGTTAAATCTTCTGAAAAATCTGCAGGATATATGAATTTTAAATTGTCCATGAATTTTAAAACCGATATGTTTAGATATGCTTTTGGTATAGGATTTATCTTACCTAAAAAACATTCTGGTACAGGTGATTTAGGTGTTCCAACATATTCACTTGATGATGTCCAATCAGCTGCTGAAGTGAAACAAAAATTGAATTATGGTATCGATCTTCAACTCATCCAATTTGGTTATAGAATTAAGTTGGGCTCAATGGAATTAGTTCCATATGTAGGTTTAGATCTTTTATATCTTAAAGCTACAAACTCATATGATTGGTATATCTGTAGTACAGAAGAGAGGGATGAAACTGGTTCTACAGAACTTCATAAAAAGGTTCTTAGAGTTACTGTAGGCGGAAACCCATCACCCTTGTGGTGATGGGAGGAGCCTATAATAGAAAGTCACCCTTGATTTTCTATATAGTGTTGAATAGTGATGATTATATCTGTGTTCCATAATTTATACCTAAACTAATTGACTTAAAATAATGGATAGTAGATTATATTTAAGGGATTGTCA
>CACXFL010000060.1 GCA_902766925.1 uncultured bacterium
ATCCTGAATCATCTACTACTACCAATATATCAAGATCTCTAGATTTAGTTTGAACAGCGACTCCAATATCCTCTGTTACAAAACCTTCTTTTCCTTGTTTAAACTTATCTTGTACTACTTGTCCAGTAACTTGTTTTTTTGTTAAAAATGATGGTCTAGTAGGGGCATCATATTCCATTTTTTCTTTTTTGGTTGAAGTATTATGAGTTAAATCAGAACTAATATTTACATCAGCTAGTTCCATAAACTTAAATGTTTTAGACACTCCTACATAATCTGAAACAAGACTATCATCTTTACTCAAATCATTTTGATCCCCATTTGTCATATCAGTAGCATATGAGTTTACACTACTTCCTAGTTGCATATCGTTACTACAAGAGATAGCTCCTAGAAATAAAACCATTGATATTATAAATAAAAATCTATTCATAGACCTCTCCTACCAACAACTTATGTTTCACTTATCGACTCTATTAGAGAGGAAATGAAATATATTTAAATTTATCTAATGATTTAAAATAGTTAATCTAAAATAGAGCGAATTGCGCCACGATAAGTTTACCGAAAGTGGAAAAAACTTGAGGAATTAGTCGGTTGGAATTTTGAACTAGTAAAACTTCTTGTTTTTACTATATAAAAACCAAACCAACATCATCCTCTTATTTTTCTTGATGTTATTATCATAGTTTTTTATCCAACTTATCTAATACTAAAATATCTTATAAGGATACAGTGGAGTTGGAAGAAATAAATTAAGAGTAAATTCTAAAAACCTTTCATCATTGGAATTTTTAGCTTTCAGCGGATGGTGATAACTCATATCTATCATAAAAGGAATTTTAAATCTTTTTCTCTCATAAAGATAAGAAGTATCTATCCCTAAAGAAGCTTCAGTATAGAATTGAGTAGAAGCTGTTCCTTCAGATAATTTCTTCCAATTACCTTCCAAACTTCCAGAATATTTATCTTCTAAATGTTGTTTGTATCCTAGGGTAAATCTTGGTTTAATAAAACCCAATAAATATCCAGAAGTATTAAATATAAATTCAAACTCATGTCCTGGTTTCCAATCTGCTTTTACTTGTCTATCTTTACCTACTAAGGTTTGATCAGATCCTGGTAGAGGAACCCTTACCTCCTTAGTTCTAGGGAAGGAGTAACCAAATCTTACACTACCATCAACCCAAAACACTCGTCTGATCACAACCTTTTGCAAAAAACGTAATGATAAATGATAATAACCTCTCTCCAGGGTTACATCGTTAAGTATCTCAGGTTTTTCTATATATCCTGTAGGAAGAGAGAGTTGTAAATCAAAGAGTTGAATAGATCTTAATCTACGAGTCCATGGTTTATCTCTTCCATACATTAACATCAATCTGGTATCCCCCCTACCAGAATATCTCCAAGTATCCAAAGTTTCATAGTCCATCCCTGTAAGATAAGAATCTAAGATACTATCGAAATTTTCTTTAATATAGTTAGCTACCAGTCCTCCTAGAGGTTTTTTTATACCCTCATTCTCAGTATAATTCATATTTACATCTACTTTAGCACTAATCCAAGTAGGAGCTAGAGCTATAGTTAATCTATCTGTTATTCCAAAAGCTAAAGCTATATACTTTGCCCTAACCTTTGCGTTTACATCCCCAGTAATTTCTCCAAGATCTTGGTTTAAAAGAGGTTTAATTATACTACTTCCAGCTATCTTTTTTAAAAGTGATATTAAAGATGATCCATCATCTTTATCTAAAGAGTCTGAAAGAAAATCATATATATTAAGTTTTGTATAAAACTCATCCCCTAGACCTACTAGTTTTCCTGAATCATCATATTTTTTAGTCTGATCCATCATATATCTATAACCACCTCTTAGTACTATTATTCCTTGAGGAGGTTGTTCTTGTTGAGCAAAAAGTGTTTCTCCTAGAAAAGCACTTAATATCATACAGAAGGAGATAATCCTTAAAATCATAAAATCTTCAATCCTTTGTCATAGATTAGTTACAAATTAATACGAATATTTTAATCTTTATAATCAAGGGATTCAATTTTTATTCTTACTCACCCTAGATTAATTCGATGATTTAGTATCAAAAATCACTTCCTCACCCTTCTCTTCTATATCTATACCGTCTTCATTTATTTTTGTAACCCTTACAAAAACCAGTCCTACCTTGTTATCCTTCTTAGTTATAGGTTTAGTTTTCAGGTTGTTATACCATTCTTCTAAACTCAAATCTATTTTATCCTTACTGATACTATCAGGATCCGGCCATTCTAAATTATCCTTACTACCATACAAAACTGGAAGTACCAGAATCCATCTAGATTTATACTTTCTAAAAAAACTAGTAGCTTCATCTGATAATTTATCCTCTTTTATTAAATTATTTAAAAATAGATTACACCCTTTATTACTACTATCACTATCTTCTTTCTTATCAACTACCTGATTACACCAGTTAATCTCTTTACTACTAGGTATAATCTTATCTATTTTTACACTAAAATCTTTCTTTTTAATTTCCTTTTTTGTATCGAGTTTATAAGGACTCTTACATGAGGATGGAAGAAGTACATAGTAAAAAGAACTACTCTTATCTTTTTTACCATCAACCCAAGACAACCTTCCTAGAGGATCTTCTTCCAGTCCATAACTTCTAGCCCGAATAGAACTACTACTTTTATATCTTCTTGGCTCACACCCCTGTTTTAAAAAGCTTACTACTCCTGATCCATTCTGATTTGTAATACTTTCCATACTAGCAACCATACTACTACAAGACAGTACTCCTTCTACACATACACCAAATAAAAAAATCATTAGTACCAGTTTTTTCACTTTTTATCCTCCATCTTCTATAAATAGCATTTGTAGAGCTACCTTTTTAGGTATATACTAATTTTACTTTTTAAACTACAAGGGAAGTTATGTTTTATTTTTCTTTAATTTTTATAATATGTTTTCTAGCCTCTATTCTTACAGGACTCCTGGGTATAGGTGGAGGAATTCTGATAATTCCTGCTTTTTTATTTATAGCTCCCCTATCCTCAGTTGATTTTTCAATACACTATATCGTAGGAGTTTCAGCTCAGTGTATATTAATAAACTCCCTGTTTGCTCTCTACTATAAAAGAACTTCCAGTTTTATTCCCCTAAAGCACATCCTAGTCTATGGTTTAAGCCTTATCCCTGGAACTCTTCTAGGATCCTTTATTCAAAATAAAATTCATGAACCTTCAATCCTTCTAATTTATATCCTGATATTTATATCTAGTTTTTATTTAACAAATAAAAATCCTAAAAATTCTAATAATCCTAACAATTCCTCCACCAATGAATGGAGTCTACCTTTAATTTCAAAAAATAAATTTATACTTATAAGCTTTCTATTTTTTACCATAGGAGTTCTATCTTCTATAGTAGGAATAGGTGGAGCTATATTCTACATAGTTATTCTTAAATATTTCTACCGTCTTAGTATAAAAGATTTAGTTCCTACAAGTACCGTTTTGATTCTTATATCTTCTTTATTTATGGTAGTAGAAAACCTCTATCTTCAAGAAGATCTATCCTGTTCCTTACTTCCTTTGATTTTAATTTCTAGTATGATGGGAGTATATGTCGGAACAAGACTTTATAGAAAGTTTTCTCCTTCTATGATACATCTGACATTTAATGTTGTGATGGTTTTATCTCTTATAAGAGTGATTGTTTCTTTTGTTCAAAGTCTAGGATAACTCTAAGTTAAGCTAGATCTATAACTAATGCTCCTACTACTTCATTTCTACTGATACAAGGTATAAGTACTTTTGATTTATTAAGATCTAGGGGTTGAGCTTTACTACTTATACATAGATTTTCTTCACAAACTGAGTTTTCCCTACTGTAGTTTAAAGTAGGAGGAAGCATCTTATTATTATAAGCAATAATAGAACTAGCCACCCCAAGAGCCGTAGAAGGTTCAATCATATTATAAAAACTCCCTCTAGGAGAAAACATCAAAGTTTTTTTCTTTATAACCGATCTTAAAGCTTCTAATTCTTTTAAATCTAGAGGTGTTCCACAACCAGATCCACTAATAAAGCAAATATCTTCTACTCTTGTGGAACTTTGTTTCATCACCTCTTCTACAGCCTTACCAAGAGACTGGTGTCCTCCACATAAAGACACTACTCCAAGTATTCTTCCTAGAATCTTAGCTCCTCTTTTTTGAGCTGCGGTTTCTTCCTCAAGTACTAAATAACAAGATCCTTCTACAGGAATAGATCCTGTAGTAACTCTACTATAAGGATGAATTCTATCAGCTAAACCTTCTACTACTTCTTCCTTGTCTTCTCCTTCTAACCCTTCTTGCTTGTTATAATATCCTAGATGGGAGTCTTCCATAACATTAAACGGATCAAGAGAGGCACAGGTTCCTCCAACAACCGCTACATCACTTCTTCCTTCCTTGATAGCCCAAATTCCTTCTTTAATAGCCCAGAAACTTGCAGCTTCCCAATCCATAAGATTAGCATTTCTTCCTCTAAACTCCAGGTATTTAGATCCATAACACAGGGTGTTATTTAAAATAGCTTCCATCACTATCATAGGATTTAAACTGTCTAAAAGAGTGGCTCCAAACTTACTACTATCAAATTTATAATTCTCATCCAGACAATGAATCACATTTGCAAAATACCCAGTTAGATCCCCAGCTTGATTAGATCCCATCCCAGTATACAGTGAAGATCGTTTACTATCATACACCCCACAAGCTTTGGTTTCTTCCCAAACTTGTTTTATAGTAGATAGAGCCCCCACATCTTTTAGGGAAGCGTATTTTCTAAGTTTTCTGTCCCAGATATTATCAATTTTTGAGGGAATCTCAGCTCCATACTTTAAGGATACCCCATCGGTATTATATCTAGTAATAGCCGATACTTTAAGAGCTTGTTTTCCATAAAGTACATCAGTATTATCTTCTAGGCTCCAACCAACAGAAGAAAGAATCTTAAAACCTGTAATTACAACCTGCCTATTTTGCATAAATTAAATCTATTCAAAAATCATATTACAAGATATCCCATAATTATTTTTACTACACGAATCCAAAGTTTTAATACTCCAGAGGTTCACGTTCTTTTCTACATTAAGTCTAAGTGTAATACCTTGTTTAAACAAAGTATCAATTTTTAAGTCTAAAATCTTTATTAATTTCATATCTATTCTTTTATTAGAAAAACTACCCTGATTTAAAAACGAAGCTCCTTCCATCCCACACATAAGCACAGGACCTATAGGAGCACTCTTATCCAAACGTTCATCAAAATAATACATACAGGCTGCTAGATTCATAGAACAGCTAACCTTTGTATCTTCCAGTTTATCTACCGTATCTATAAAATCATAACCAATATGAGATGTATTTTTACTAAGTTCCTTATACCTTATAAAAGAAGAAATCTTCTCATCATCCACGAGTTCCGGTCTATATAAGTTCTTGTACTGAGCTCGTTTCATAAATAAATCATATTTACTACTAAGATCTTCTAACTTATATTCCATCTCAAAACTACATACGTTCTGTCCATCCCTGGTAGCTAGAAGTTCTACCTTAGTTTCCCCTCGAGAAACTAAACTAAGATCCAATCTATCTCCAAAACTTACTAGCTCATCAAATGAAATCTCTTTAACATATACCGGAATAGATACCTTGGTATAATTAGAATTTATAATGGACCACCATTCAGTTAACTGAATTAAAGATTCTACTATCACAATTGGATTTATATACTTACAAAAATCAAACCACACCCAATAGAGTTCTTGCCTAGTTACTAACTTAGTAGCAACCGCACTGGTATCAGTTATAGAAAATATTCTATCTACATACCTATAACTCATAACCTATCTTCTTAGTCCTTCTAGAGCACGAGAATGAACTCCATATGAAGTTCTAAACCCCATCTCAGTTTGCATAACTCTTTTATTATTAGCCCTAATACTTGCAGATACTAATATCTCACTACAATCAACCCTAGGATCTCCATCTTTCAACTCTACAGTTAAAATACATCTATCTCCCGGTTCTACAAATTTTCTAAACCTAGTATTTTGAGAATAAATAGGAATAAGTCCACGTTCTCTAATAGGAGAGAAAATATCCTCTTTGATTATAAGCTGAGTCAACTCCCCAACAAAACTCATAAGAAGTACCCCTGGAGCTACAGGTTTTAGAGGAAAATGAGATTCAAAATAAGGTTCACATGCAGTAAAATTTTTAAATCCTACCACCTTCTTATACGGAATGTGTTCTATAACACCATCTACATATCTTAAAGAATCAAGTCCCGTAATCTTAATCTGTGGAGAAAAAGCTTGTGGATTTGCATTCTCGTATATAGGATCATCACTGTCTTCTCTTAAAAGATTTTTATATCTATTTTTTGCAGCTTCTACCGTATCAAAATCTTCCAAAGGAAGAAGATAAGCTCTTGAACAAAAAGTTTCTTGAATAACTTTTCCATTAACAGATGCTTTGGAGCTTCCTATCACCACATCATCTTCTATACTTATATTTACCGATAGATCTATCCTATCTCCAACATAAGCAAAACCATAGTAAGAGGTCTTTTCATCTGCAAGAAGTACAGAATTTTTTGTAAAACCAGTTGATTTAATCTGAAGTTGAGCTCCTAGTTGAGATACAGCCTCGGTAATAACAGCTGGGCTCAGTGCACGTGTTCCATCTGGTAACCAATAGTAAAAAGGCTCATTTCTTGTTACAAGCTTTATTCCCTTAGCAGATTTACCTTCATCTACCTCAGTGATCTTATCTATATAACGGAAAGCCACAACCAGTTCCTCTAAACTTTATAAAACTATTTTGTCTCTATTGATTTTGTTCCGAAGATACTTCTCTACTACTAGAATTAGATACTTCCCCAACCGTAGTTGTATTTCCCCATAAGGATCCTTCTAGTTTTCTTTTCACTATATTTACAAAGACTTCAACAGTAAAAGTCATCGGAAGTTCTCTTAAATTCATCCCCGCACGAATCTGATCCGCAGGAATTTCTGGAAGAAGTTCTCTAAGCCTTTGAGCTCCTTTTTCTTGAAGTACAGCATCTTGTTCAAATTCTTCAGGAGCTATTCCACCTCTAGCATTTTGTTCTATTTCTCTTTGAGGAATCTTAATACCAAACTCTTTTTCAAGTCTAAACATAATATCTAAAAAATCTATAGACTCTGCTCCTAG
>CACXFL010000061.1 GCA_902766925.1 uncultured bacterium
TATTTTTTAAGGGTAATTTATGAAAGATTTTGTCTACTCGGTAACAAGTTTAGTATTTTGTTTGATTATGCTTTTTCAATCGGAGATGATGTATGGGTCAGAATGTTCTGATAGATTTTCTAACACTTCATTAGAAAAATTAGAAGAATTATTTATAAAAGCTTCTCCATACTCAAAACCTGTTTTTATTAGACAAAGTTTAATAAAAAAATCAGAACTTTTTAAACCTTTCTGGACTAGTTATGAAAAACCTATTATCTCAATATTTAAAATACCTCCCTTTCAAGTAGCCTTGGGAATTACAGATGATATGCTTACTAGATTAAGTCTCGTAGATGATAGTGGATCTAAAACTGATTTGAGGATGATGACTGAAGTTTATAGATTCATTCATGAAGCTATTAATTTCTATGAACTTAAATACATATATTATCCAAATTCTACGTATACAAAAGCAGTACAACTCATATTTAATATTATTACATCTGATGCACTGATAGATAGCTATCAGCAAAACAAACTACGTAGATTGGGACTATATAAAAATGATATTGATATTTATGGTTTTGATGATGAATTTAATGAGTTGGAAGAATTATTTGTGAAGGAACCTTCTTTGAGTGTTGATGTTCTTCAACATATATATGGAAATGAGTTTAAAAATAAGTTGGATAAAGCCTTTAAGAATGTTGTATGGTCGTTGGGTAGTTACCTGTATCTTCATAATAAAAGAACTATTAATACAAGAATTCAAAGAGTAAATATACTTCCTCCATTATTTGGTAGTTTTGGAATAATGTTATCATCAAATACTGTATTAGTTTCTGCATCAATTATAGAGCGTATGCATACAGAAAATATTGATAAATTTGATGATAGACTGTCAGTTTTAAAGAAAGATTATCTGACTAATGCTCTTCGTACGTATTTTATCTACGATAATTTGCATAGAGAAAAATTTGCACTGTTAAGATTTTCTGAAGGTACTTTTGATGATGAAAAACATCTTCAACTTGTTTCCTATCTTGGTATTTCTGATCTTGTATTAGATGAGACCTCCTCTAATATAAAGAAAGATTCTTCAAGGAATAGGGGAGTTATGACAATAAAAGATCTTCTTCAAGAGATAAAAAGAATAATGTCTTTAGATTCTAGACTAAAAATAGAAGGATTAGAAGGGTTAGTGAGTAAATAAAAATCTAGGTTTTAATATTTTTAAACTAAAAAGATTAGTTAATTTATATGGGTTAAGGGAGTGTTTATGAAAGGGTATCAGAGTCATTTGGTTAGTTTTTTTTGTTTTTTATTCCTATTTTTAAAATCTACTTTATTAGTAGCTTCAAATTGCTCGAAGATCTTTAGTTATGTTCAAGATAACTCATATAGTAGAAACTTACCTCTAACAGAACTATCCATGATATCTTCTTCGTATGATAGATTTATTAGTGGAGTATCTAGATTATTAGTTGATAAGAACTCTTTTATACGATTGGAACAAAAAAAATCTAATGTTGCTCTAACCCAACAGCCTTATCCTGTAGTAGATGTAGATATATATTTAAAAAAAGGTGGAGATGATCTTGTATCCTCTTCGTTAGTAATTAACCCGTATATAATGCTAGTTGTGCTGGATAAAAATATAGATAAAAATGATATTCAAGCGATATTTTACCAAGATATAAAACTTAATATCATAGATGAAAAAGAGTACTCGGGTAAGAGTGTATATACTTTATTATCTGATGTTAAACTAGATGTATCTGATAGTAGTTTAGTAACAAATCAAGACAATCAAAATATTCGTCAATTTCTATCCTTGTATAATGTTCCTCGAAATGAGAATGATCTACAATCTTTTTTCTATCCTCAAGTAGGCTCTATGATAAAACTTTTTGTCAGGAAGAACTTCTTGTTAAAAGATAATTTTTTAAGTTCAATATTTACCGAATGGAGTGGGGGGTATGATTATAGAAGACTTAGAGAAAGAGTTTATTTTTGGGAAAGGTTTGTTGAGGTAAAAGTAGATCTTGGTATTACGAAAAGAAGAATTAAAGAATTAACAGGTACTATATCAGAAGAGTCAGGTACATTTAAAATTTTAACTGAACTCTGTGAATATATTCGAAAAGAAGTATCATATTATGATGGAAGGACTATTAAGTTTTTTGGATCTATAAATCCCGATACCGAAAGATTTATGAATATTTTAGCAAAACTTTTATCTTCTGATTCTTTAGTAAAAAGCTATACTAAACTGTTTGCTCCTAATAGATTGTTATATAAATTAGATGTTAATCAGTGGTTTGAAGGACATGATGATCTTATAGAAGAATTGGTGGATATCTATCTAGATGATACTGACAATTATCAAGCGATTGAAACTATTTGTAAACGTTATGGCGTAAAAGATATGAAGAAAGAGTTAAAGGTAGCTATGAAAAGGATAATATGGGCAACAGGTAGACGTTTATACAAAGAAGATAAGAAAATCTTTAAAGGGAAACAAAAAACATCTTTTGCTCCAACTTTTGAAGGGTATGCTACAGTTGTTTCATCAAATGCAGTAATTACAGTAAGCTCAAATCTTAAGAATGTGGCAGGGGAAACTGATGATAATTTTTCTGATGAGATTTCTATTCAAAAAGGAGATACGTTTATAGATGCGTTGGGAGTCTCTAAATTTTCTTATGGTTATGGAGAATCAAAATTAAATATTTCACTTATTAGATTCCCAGATGGAACTTTTGATGGTGTTCCTCATGCAAAAATTGGATACTTTGAAGATGAATCTAGAGGAATTATGGTTACAGAATCTGAAGAAGAAAATAGATCTGTAACATTGGTGGATATTTTTGAAGATCCTGATAGTTATTTTTATTATGTTTATCCTGTAAAATATTTAAATCTAGAATCTGAAACTGAAAATACAACTACTTCAATACGAAAAAAGAATGATTCAATAAAAGATCTGATAAATCCCTCTCGTAAGGGGCAGGTTATATTTGGATCGAATGATCAACTAATAGGATTTTTGAGAGGATCTTCTGCAAAATTT
Organism: uncultured bacterium; assembly: GCA_902766925.1. Classification (GTDB taxonomy): domain Bacteria; phylum Bdellovibrionota_B; class Oligoflexia; order Oligoflexales; family CACXFL01; genus CACXFL01. Next base: position 3,056 of record CACXFL010000061.1, read on the forward strand.
CAGGTTACCATGATAACTGAGGGTATTGATGCCTTCATAAAACAAGCAATTAATGAGGATCCTAAACTTAAAATTAGAGGTATAAACGAATAAAAAGTTTTTCGCTGTTCTTTTATCAGCTTTGAAGTGATGGGTAGTTGACACTGGAATCATAATACCAAAGCTAACTAATACTAACTATAAACATTTATCCCTAAAAAGATTAAAAATACTTTATAAAATCAATATATTAATAGTATTTATCTGAGTTTAAACCAAGGTAAACTCATAAAATAGACTATTTTTTAAAAAATCTTTTAATCTGAATTTCACGAATAAAGTTATTTCTTTTTTAATACTATAATAAGTTTATTTATTATTAGATCTTGAAAAGTTTTTGTAAAAAGCATTAAATCAACCTTATCTGTTTATTTAAAAAATAGGCTTTGGTTTATAATTTATATTTAATTTAGAGAGGAGATTATATGGCTAAAAAACAAGCAAAGAAAGAATACAAGATCGTTAAAAAAAGATCTGGTAAGTATTCGGTTATGAAAAAAGGTGGAAAAATTGTTAACGGAGAAGAAAAAGTAAAAATTCTTCAAAGTGAAGGACTTATCAAAAAAATGAATCCTAAAAAGAAAGAAGAACCAACCCCTAGTGAAGAAGCACCTGCAACAGAATCTGAACCAAAAGCTGAATAGTTAGTTAGTTAGTTAGTATATTATTTTTGATCTAGGAGGATATTTATGATCTCTAAAATTTCTTACATTAAAAGACGTGAAAATTTGTTGTCTTATCTTGGTGGATGTTCAGCACTAGTTATGTGTCATCCTTCATATGTTAGAAATGGTGATACTGAATATCCGTATAGACAAAATAGTTTCATGCACTATCTTACTGGTTTTGATGAACCAGAATGTGCTCTTTTGGTACTGGGA
>CACXFL010000062.1 GCA_902766925.1 uncultured bacterium
AAATTAGTAACCTTATAGTATAAGGATATTAAATTTTAAGCTTTCAAGGAGAGATAAAGTGTTACAATGCCTTCTTATAGATGAGTCATTAACTATTCAAAAAGCTATTAGAGTTGCTCTTTCAGATTATGATGTTAATGTTACTTGTACTGCTTCTTTACAAGAAGCAATTAAACTGGTTGGATCACAAAAACCAGATATCATAATAAGTGATGCTAGCCTTGATGGAAAAGCTAGAGCTGAAGATTTTAAACGCCTCTCTATTCAGGCTCATAGTTCTTGTTTGTTTTTAAAAGGATCTTATCAAAGTATAGATGAGGAAAAATTTAAGGAAGAAGGCTTCTTTCATTTTCTACAAAAACCTTTTGAAGCAAGTCAGTTAGTTCAAGAAATTGAAAACATTCTTAAAAAACCTCTTCCTCAAAAAGAAGGACTATCTTCTACCCCTGGAGCATTTGGTTCATCTGATGATACTAGATCTTCTCAAGACCTAGCTGAAGATACCTTAGGAAATTCTGAAATTTCAACTGTACTCACTCCAGAAGATTCCTATCCAGTTTCTGAAGAAATTCCTATATCATCTGCAGCAATGCAGGAAAAAATATCCATCAAAGAACTTCAACAAGATTTAGATAATGAACGCCAAATTCCTGTTCCTCCTCCATTTACTCCATCAGAACCTCAAGTGCAACCACCTGTTCCTGGATCTGTTACTGGTTCTAATCTTCCTCCTCTTCCCCCAAGAGTAGGAAGAACCCCTAGACCAAATGAAGCTTTTATGTCTTTTAAAGAGGAGTTAAAACTTCAAGAAAATAGACTATCATCCAAACCTGAAGATTTTAATTCCTTTGATGACAAAACTCAAAGTACAGTTCTTCCTCCACCACCTCCACCTTTAAGAAAAGGTAACACTGAACGAAACTCTTCATATAATGATTTTAACTCTATTAATTTTTCATCTCCTGCAGGATCTCCTCCTCCTTTTACTCCTGAAAGTCCATTTCCTTCAACTGATGTTGGATTTTCTGGTCCTTTTAGTTCTCCAGGATCTAACCCTGACACTCTATCAAATCTTCCATCTTCCTCATCCTCCTCATCTGAGGTTGATATGGAACAAACGCTAAAAAAACTTGTAGATCAATACCTACAAGCAGAACTTCCTAATATTTTACAAGAAGTAGTACAAAGTTACTGCAGAACCAATTTTTCAAAACTGGCAAGACAGGTTATCTCTGAGAAAATAGATAAACTTTTAGAAGATAAAGCTAGTTTAAAAAATTACTAATACCCAATTTAAGACAGTTAAGAAAAAGGGGAATGATTAAATTTTCTTCCCCTTTTTATGTATCTGATCTAAGCCACTTTCAGTTAATCACAGAAGATTCCTTACCAAACCCCTCTTCTATCTACTAAAGATCAAAAAAACACCTTGAACAATTCCTACCCTTAGGTAGAATCCATTTGGGTTCTATTCTATATGGATAAGGGGTTTTTATGATTAAGGGGATGGAAAATAGGTTTAATTTCAGAGTTGAAAGATTTGGATCTTTAGCTTCTAGCTCAACCTATATCAAAGAGGAATTTAAAAAAGAGTCAATCAAATCAGATTGTTTATGTGTAATTGCGGACCAGCAAACTCAAGGAAGAGGACAGGGAAACCATAGTTGGTTTAGTCCTAAAGGAAACCTCTATATTTCATTTGGTATAAAAACCAACTTAGCTATAAGTGTAAATTTTTCTTACCTACCACTCACTGTGGGAAAAATAGTTCATTCTTTTTTAGAACAAAAATTTTCCATTAACTGTTATCTAAAATGGCCAAATGATATCTATTTTGGATGTCGTAAACTTTGTGGTATTCTTTGTGAATCTATGTTCCAAGGAGATTCGATTGGAGTAGTTATAGGAATTGGTATAAATTTAAAAAAGATAGATTATCTTCATAGTGATTATAGTTTTAAAGTAGATCCTATAAGTCTTGAAGAAGTTACTGATCGTTCTATAGATATTGGCGTGTTTACCAAAGATTTTATTAATTATTTCCAAGACAGTCTTTGCTTTGAAGATCTTTTTAGTAAAGACAATAAAGAAAACACTTCTAATATAGATTTATTATCTCAACAGAAAATATTTCAAGAACTTAACAAAAAAGCATATTTGTATCCAGCCTCCTACCCTTATTACGATATAGAAACTAAAAAAGTCCTTTATGATGTTCCATTCGATCCAGATTCTTATAAGACTGGACTTGTACCCTTGTACTGCCAGAAGGTCCCTTTCCTAGGAGCTGATATTGGAAATTCCAGAGTAAAACTTTTTGTGATCTTAGATAATGGAGAGGTAAAATTTTATCATTCTTTTGATTTAACTCAAAAAGAAGATCAGGATTTTTTCGGAATATATACCAGTAAAATCCTAGATTTTCTAAAAAGCTACTATCAAAATCTTGGTATTTCTACCAATATTTTCCCTTGTCACAGTATAGACGTATCCTCTAAAAATAAAGAACTTTTTTTAAAATATATACCTTCTTCATTCAAAGATATCCCTGTTATTAAAAGAGGAGTAAAACTAAGTTTTAGTTATAAAGAATTAGGAATAGACAGAGCTTGTCTACTTGAAGGAGCTAGATCAATCTACAGTAAAGATAGACTTATTCTTTGTTCTTTTGGAACTGCTACCACTATAGATATTTTAGAGCAAGGAGTTCACAAGGGAGGATGGATTCTTCCAGGGATAAGTTCTTATTTTAAATCAATATCTACATGTTCTAATCTAGAAGATCTAACAGATGAATATAAAAGATTTTTGGACGATCTTTCTTATGATCCAAGTTATGATCCCTCTAAAGATATTTCCCTTCTTTTAGGTAGTTCTACAAAAAGCTGTATTCTTAACGGGTTTAGTGTGATTCTTATCAGTCTATTTGAAATAATAACTAGATCTTACAAGAATGATACCCAGGTTATTCTTACAGGAGGAGACGCTTCAGTAATTGTATCGATTTTAAAAAAATACAATTTTTCTTATACATTCCATGAGGATAGTACCCTAACTGCTATTGGGATAAAAACCATGGTTAAAGGTGGATAATAATTCTATATATAGTACACTTTAAATGATTGGATTTTTTTTCTAATAACACATGGTCACTGTATATGAATCAAAATGATAAAAGATTAAATCCTTCTAATCCATATCTAAGTTTTATATTATCTGCGTCTGCAGGTTCTGGAAAGACTTATCAATTAGCTCACAGGTTTTTAAATCTTGTAATCTCTGGAGCAGATCCTGGATCTATTGTTACAATTACTTTTACCAAAACTGCTTCCAAAGAAATGAGACAGAGAATCTGTCGTCTTGCTTTTCAAACACTTAGTTCATCTAGTATAAAAAAAGAAATAATTCATGATTTTTTATCATTTAATAAAAAATCTAAAATAGATGAAAAAACTATAGATGAAGCTTGTAAAAAAATTTTATCTCTTGAACAAAATCTTCGACTTTCGACAATAGATAGTTTGTTTTATGAATGGATAAAGATGTTTCCATACGAATCAGGATTATTTAATAACGATTATTATTTTAATATCCCTGATTCTTCCCATAGTTTAGATTTACTGGAAGAAAAAGCTTGGACTCTTTGCTTAAAAGATCTGAATGATCTTTCAGATGAAGAGTTTTACAGAAACTATCCTTTAAGTTTTAAGATAATAAAAAAAGAAGGTCCTTCTTTTTTAAAAACTAGAATAAAAGCTCTATCAGAACACGAGTTTTTTTTAACAAGATATTTAACTCTAAAACCTGGGTTATGTGATTCTAATTTAAAATTTTTAGATACCAAAGATCCCTATATGGATGGATTAGGTAAAGAGTTATTTTCAATTTATTTAATCTACAACTCACACCTTACTGAATTAAAACAAAAGAATAAAATTCTATCTTTTTCAGATATATCAAAAGGAGTTTACTCTATTTTTTCTAATGATGAGTACTTATCTTCCAGGTATTTGATTCATTCTGGAATAAATCATCTTTTAATAGATGAATTTCAAGATACAAACAGGGTGTGTTGGGAGATTTTTAAATCTATCAGTGAAGATCTACTAACTGATACTGATTCTTCTCTTCCTAAAACAGTCTTTTTCGTCGGTGACGAAAAACAATCTATCTATTCTTTCAGAGAAGCTGATCCTTCAATCATGCAGGAAGCTAAGGTTTTACTTAAAGATTACGGGGTTAATTTTGTATCCCTAGATTATAACTATAGAACTTCTCGAACACTTACTTCCTATATTAATAACTTTTTTTCTTCAACCCTTCCTGGTTTTAATCCCCATATTCCAGCTAAGAATAGTGATGGATCTGATTTTATTCCAGATTTTGCCTCTATTACCATCTCAGATCCTATAGAAGATAAAAGTTTAAAAAGCAATCAACTTAGAGAACATGAAGCTTATCTTATTGGTTCTTACATTAAACAAATGTGTTCTTCTTACAAAAAACAATCTCACTCTGCTCAAACTTCTTCGTTGGTAGAATTTAAAGATATATCAATTTTATACAGACAATCTACTGACATAGATATATATCTTAATGTTTTTAAAAAGTTAAATATCCCTTATAAACTGGATAGAGCTTCTGACTTTTTTAGTTATAAAGAAGTTGATGATTTTATCGCACTTTTAAAATCAATAGCTTTTTCAGATAAGCTTTCCTTACTTCAAGTATTTTTATCTCCAATTATTTCTATGAATGAATCAGATATAAATTCTTGGTTAGATGATCTTATTAAAACAGGTATTGATAAAAAAGAATTAAAACTACCGGATCTAATATCTCAACACTTAATTCAAAAATATCCTGATATTAAAATAATATTAGATTACACTCGTTTGTTTTCTACCGAGGGAGCATATAAAATCTCTTATTCATTATTTAAAAATCTAGCTATTTTAGAAAAGTACCAACATTCATCCAGTGATAATCCTACAACAATCAAATTAAATTTATTAAAACTTCTAGATTTAATCTATTCTTATGAACAAGAAGGATTCTATTCTTTAGTATCCATTTTGTATATACTTGAAAACCTCTCTGGAGATGAAGTAGCAAGTTATCATAACGATTCAAATGCTGTAAGTTTTCAATCCATACATAAAAGTAAAGGACTTGAATATCCTGTAGTAATTTTAATGGATGCTGCTTCCTCTTGGTTAAAACCAATCCAATATTGGGCAAGCTATACAGATTCTCAGTTTAACTCCTGCTTGTCTTATGTAGGAAGTAGTAAAGAAAGAGAAAAATTAGATTCTTCTAGCTTTACCAATTATATAGCTACAGCTACTAATTATCTTCAAGATGAAAACCTTAGACTGTTGTATGTAGCTCTCACTAGAGCTAGACATCATCTTTTTATATCCGGACAAACTAAAAACCTAAAAGATGATTCGATATATCACTCTTTTTTAAATTCTATTAAATCTTTTAATCCTAATAGAATTAATCTTAACTTAGATCAACCATGTCCCAACCTACCTACTTTATCATATAGTCTTTACTCTACTAACTCTTCTCTTACAAATCAAAATTTAACTGAAAAAAATACAAATATTTCTTTTCTATCCCAATTCCAGTATATGGATGATTCCCCACAGACAACACTACTGGATGATAGCTCAGAGTTAGAAAAACTTAAAACTTTATCGCTATCAAGAGTACATGAAATACAAGAGTACTCAGTACATAAAATTATGGATGAAGATTCATCCTTGGATTCTTCTATCTTCTATAATTCAGACAATGAAGATCAAAATCTTTTTTCTGATCTTACAAAAACTTTGTCCCATCATAAAAATGCTATAAATTACGGAAGTTCCCTACATAGATATCTAGATCACTATGTTAAAACTTCTGATACCAAACGTAACGATAGTTTTTGTATAGGGGTTGGGAAAAATCAACCTTCTCTTATTTATAAAGAATTTATAAATATTATTAATTCTTCAGTATTTTTAGATTTAACCAAAGAGTCTCACTTGTATTCAGAATATAGAATCTGTGCTCTAAAAGATCATCGATTAGTTCATGGTATCATAGATCTTTTAATTATAAAAAAAGATCTAAGTTGCATTTTTATTGTTGACTATAAAACTGGTAATCTATCTACAAAGTATGATATCCAACTTCGTGAGTATCAATCTATAATTCAGAAGATGTATCCAGGATCAAAAGTAGATTCCTATATTTTAAAAACTTCTACCTTAGAACTTCTTCAGATAAATAGTTTAAATTAGTTTTTTTTCTAATACCCTTTATAAAAACAGGTTCATTTGATAGAATAGATATAGAATCTAAAAAGTACTGAAAATAAAAAAATTAATTAAAATAACAGGAAAATATCTATCATGGAAGATGTACAAAGCACTCGTTTTAATACGAACTCGTTCGAAGGTCTTACTGCTATACAAGATGTTTTTCACTACTGGGCATTAGCTTTGCCTTCTTATATTCGTCCTACAAATCCTAATATACCTAGAATTATAAGTGTAGGAGGAGGTAAAGGAGGAGTTGGTAAAAGTTTAATTTCAGCAAACCTTGCATCTAAACTTGCAAAACATAAAAAAAGAGTTCTTCTTGTTGATTTAGATATAGGAAGTAGTAACCTCCATACTTATTTAAGTGTAGGATCTATAAGATATCATCTATCTGATTATCTAAAAAACAAAGTATCATTTGCTTCAATTCTATCTCCTACCTTATCTCCAAATATAGCTTTTATTCCAGGGGATAAAGATTCGGATATATTAAAATTAATAAACACTAATCCTGAAGTTAGTACAAATTTTTGGACTAATTTATTTAATACCAAACAAAACTACGGAGTAGATTTTATAATACTAGATCTAGGAGCAGGTAATCTTCAATGTATCTGTGATTTTTTCTCTTTATGTCATCTTGGAATATTAACTGTAATACCGGAACCTTCTTCTATAGAAAATGCTTACTCCTTTTTAAAAACTTATATCTGGAGTTTTTCTGTAAACGTGTTAGAAAAACTAGGTCAATATCAACTATCAAAAAAAGTCCAAGAACAACTTCCAGGATTTGCTCCTTGTAAATCATATTCTTATCTTGATTATCTAGAAGATCTAATAGGACAAGAACTTACAACCTATATCAGATCTTCGTTTAATACCAGACTTGTAGCTCCACTTATAAATGAGACTCGCTACTCTGATGATGGGAAAATATCAGAAGTAATGTCTTACACTATAAGACATTATTTTGGACTTCAATCTCAAAGTATAGGTCAAATTGCATATGATGAAATAACTTGGAAAAGTATGAGAAAAAAAGGACTTTTAGTAAAAGATTTTCCATACTCCCAGTTTTCTAAAAATTTAGATCAAGTAGCTTCTAATATCTGTAATTTTTTCGGATACAGATAATCTAACTTAAGATAGATAAATAGAGGTTTTTATGAATGAAAATTATAATTCTAATGTAGATCTTCACAGTGAAAACTCTTTGGGTTCTATAGATCCTTTTACCCAAACAAATACTGATAATATTTGCGAGAGTGATTGGAAACAATACAGAAAGTATTTTAAAATTTTAGAACTAGATGAAGATTGTAACATTAAACAAGCTTTAAAAAATTATATGAATTTAAAATCACTATTTTCTAGTTCAGTACAAACTGCTATGTACTCCATAGATTCAGTTTCTTCTTCAGCTACAGAACTCGATGAAGCCTACTCTAAAGTAAAAGAATATCTTGATAAAAAAGGTAACTCTTTGACGGATCAACCTTCAATATTTTCAGGAATTATTCCTCAAAACCGACAACAATCTGATGCTTTTTCTCCAGGTTTTGAAAACAAAGATCCTGTTTTATTAAATCAATCAAATCAATTAGATGATGAAATGTTTAACTTAGATACAGAACCTGAAATAATAGGTTATACCTCCAACACTAACGGTAGTACTAATCTTAACTCAGATCCTAATTCTACTTTAAATACAAATATCAAAGAAAAAATTACTGAAGACACAAATAAAACTTCTACCATAATACCTAGTTCCTATTCTACCTCTACCGGTTCAAGCCTGTCTCAATCGACTAATAGAGCTGGAGCTTATGGATCAAAAGAAGATAATGAAATTATAAATCAAATTCTTTCAGAATCTGATCCTGGAGCTGGTTTGACTTGGAAAAGAATAAGAGAGGCTCAGAATATAAGTTTAGAAGAAATTCAACTAAAAACTAAAATCTTATCTCATAATCTAGCAGCTATCGAAGAAGAAAACTTCTCAGTTTTTATAGCTTTAGTATTTTTAAAAGGCTTTATAAAAGCATATCTAAAAGCTATACATGTTTCTGATTCTAAATGTTATGATTCATACATTAAAAAAGCTCAGGCCTATTTTAATAAAAAATAGACCCGAAGCTTTATTATTAAAAAATATAGATACGTATAAAATAATTAAGATTCACTCTTAAGTAATCTATCTAAGTTTTCTTTTGGATGATCTACAAGATCAGCTGTTACAGTAAAACTTTTGATATCAGAAGATGGGAGTTCAAATTTATAATCTCTAAAGATTCTTTCACATACAGTCATCAAAGCTCTAGCACCTGTTTTTTCTAAGTAAGATAACTGTGCTATTCTTTTTAGAGCTTCATCTTCAAAATTTACCTCAATTCCAAAGTTACGGAATGAAGATTTATACTGTCTTATAATAGATCCTTCAGAATTTTTTAGAATTTGGTACAAATCATCAGCTGAAAGACTTTGACAACTTACTCTAACAGGAAGTCTTCCTATAAACTCAGGTTCGAATCCAAATTCTACAAAATCAGCTGTGGTAGCATACGAAAAATAATCATCCTTATTTTTAAAGGAATAAAGCTCATTTGCAAAACCAATAGCATTTTGATTAAGTCTTTTTTTAATAATATCTGCAAGATAGTTAAAAGCACCACTTATTATAAACAGGATATGTCTTGTATTAATAACTTTTTTACCAAGATGTCCTGTTTTTTGAAATTCCATAAAAGCTTGAAGTTGACTTCTCATATCATGAGTAGATCTAAGATCTACTTCAGTTTCTTCCATAAGTTTCAAGAGTCCAAACTGTACTCCGCGTCCTGATATATCTTTAGATATCTCAGAATTTTTTGCAGCTAGTTTATCAGCTTCATCAAGATATATAATCCCGTATTTAGCAAGTTCTATATTACCACTAGCTTGTTGAACAAGATCTGTTACAAGATCATCAACATTTGCTCCAACATATCCAGTTTCACTAAAACGAGTAGCATCAGCTTTTACAAAAGGAACTCCAATAAGTTTAGCTATCTGTTTTATAAGATATGTTTTTCCAACCCCTGTAGGACCCAAAATTAAAACATTTTGTTTAGAATAATCTGATTCTAAAGCCTCTGGATTATTCTCACATTCTTTAACATGATTATAATGATCACAAACTGCTATAGCTAAAGCTTTTTTTGCTTCATCTTGTTTTATCACAAAACGATCTAGATACGATTTTAACTGTTTTGGAGTATAGTTAAAGTTTTTATAATCAACTTTTTGATTTTGATCTTTCTGATCTTTTTTCTTTCTTAAAGCTTCTTTTCTTCTAGGAAAAGAGGTTATAAGATTATCCAAAACAGATTCATCGGTATCATCTACAGGCAAGCTATCTTCTTTAAGATCACCTCTTACCGGTATAGTTAAAATATCAACACCTTTATACTTAGATTGAAGATATTTTTTAAATTCAGAATCAATATTTCTAGGTACTGGGGGAAAAGATCCATCCTCACGAGGTTTTACTTCAAGTTCTAAACTATATCCTCTAAGATTTGGAAAATTCTCATTTTTCTTTTCTTTATTAACTTTTTTTAAAGCAATACGATCTCCATATTTTGAGGTTAAAAACTCTGAGAACTCTTCTTGAAGTTTAGTCCCATCAAAATCTTTTAAAAATTTCTGAGTCGGATCTTCTAAAGAAGATTCACCAGCTGATTCTTCTTTAGAATCAGAACCAGAATTTACATTAAGTTCAACACCCACACTTTCTTTACCATCTGCAGTAGATAGTAAAGAAGACCTACTATCTTCACTACTTGAATCCTCTTCGTTTCTACCATTTCCTATAATAGGTTGAAGTATTTTTTTAAGTTCTGCTCTTTTAGAACTAATTTCACCCTATCTTTTAAAAATACCGTCTACTCCATACTTTTCACAATCTTTAAACACATCTGAAAGTTTTAAAGAAGAAGGATCTATATTAAGTGTTTTCAAAAAATCATTATGAATTTTTTCAGCTTCTTTTCTACTCATACCTAATGAGTTCCAAATACTATCATACGAAGATGAAGTCGTTTGTTTAGAACTACTTCTTTGTTTTCTAGGACCTTTACCTTCTGATTCAGATGAATCCTTAGTCTTTCTAGACGTAACTCTTCTAGTTCTTGTTTTTTTTACTTTGATTTCATCTTGATTATCTAAATTTCTTCTATCATCCGTATCCATATCACCTCTATGGTATTTTCGAGATCAAATTCTAGCTTACTCAATCTCACAGCAAAGACTCTAAATATCAGCCTTCTTTTTATCCAACAGTATTCTTACATCTTGATTGTGTATCATTTCTACGGGTTAGAGTCCAACAAATTCTTTATTGATCGAGACGAGGTTTTATTAAATAATAATAGGCGTTTATATTTAAATAAATGTTTGTTATTAGGCCTAAGGAAATACTTATGAAAAAAATAGCTATTTTATTAAGTGGTTGTGGAAATAAGGATGGATCTGAAATACATGAAGCAAGTATTTGTATGAGTTCTTTTCAGGTACTAGACCCTTCCTTAAAACTAGTATGTACAAGTATTGATAAACCTCAACATGAGGTTATAAACTTTATAACTGGAAAGCCTACTTCTTTAACCAGAAACATCCTGGAAGAATCTGCTAGAATTGCTAGAGGGGATATTCACAGATGCTCTGAGCTTGATCCTTCAGAACTTGATGGACTTGTAATCATTGGAGGACTCGGAGCTATAAAAAACCTTACTAATTTTTTTATCCCTGGTAGCAATATGGAAGTAGATCGAGATGTTAACAATCTTTTAATTTCTTTATGGAAACTTAAAAAACCAATTGGAGCTATATGTATAGCCCCTCTTATTTTAGCTCGTGTTATTTCTTCCGTATCAGATACTTCTCCTACCCTAACTCTAGGAGAGGATGATTCTTCGGCTTCACAACTAGCAGAACAATTTGGAGCAATCTTAGTTAAAGCCAGTAGTGACTCTATTGTAGTAGATGAAAAAAACAGACTTGTAACTACTCCTGCTTTTATGAACCCTGGAAACTTAGCTGATATCTATCCAGGAATAAAAAAACTTACAGAAAAAATACTTAATTTCTAATGATAATTATTAAATTTAGATAAAAAAAGTCCTTTAAAGAAAGAATCCTCTTTCGTTAAAGGACTTAGTTATTTAAGTGTAGCTACTAGCTATTAGCTTTTTTTAGCTTTTCGTACTCTACTATTTCTTCAGCATCTATATAATCAGCAGCATATTCCATAGTTCTGATAGATCCATCTTTATTGTGTCTTTTGTCTTTAATCTTATCTTTTTGTTTTTGAAGTTGAACGGTTAACTTATCAAGCATATTATCAACTGAAGCATAAATATCATTACAAGTGTGTTCAACATCAATATTAAAGCCATCTCCTCCAGTAAGGGAGCAACGAACTTGTTGATTATGTTTATCTACACTATAGGTTACCTGAACTTCAATAGGCTTTGTGACGTATTTTTCAATTTTGTCCCTTAATTTAGATTCAGTGTATTCCTTAAGTGTATCTGAACTTTCCATTTTTTTAAATACATACCTAAATTGCATAACAACTTCCTTTCCCTATAAATAAAGTTTACTAAAACAATTCTCGGTCGAGATCGGTAATTATTAAAAAAATCAAAAATCATCTTGATTTTTAATATCTTATCTAAAAACAAACTTCTACATTCTTTCTTCTTCTCCCTAATAAGTGGTGTTTAAGAAGCTTCACAGGAAGTTTGTACTTAGTTCAAAGACAACCTCTACTTTCAAAGCAAAAGCATCTAAGACCTCTTATCATTTTAGTAAAAACTTAAGTTCTTTTCCAGATTATTTTGAAAATTACTAAACCAGATCTACCTATCTAAATCTTAAAAATATCTTCTTTTTATATAACCACCATAAAATCAACACACAAATCAAAACAGTAGCACTATCCATACAGATATTCACAAACACTCTTGTTTCTATAATAGCTTTTTCTCCCATAGAAAATACTATCTTCTTATGTGGAACAATTCTTGGGATGAGATCTCCAAACCAAAAGTTGGTTAAATTATTAAAACCTATCATTTTTCTAGCTAAATATATGGCTAGTGAATTAAGTCCAGCAAGAGTAAATGGAAAAGCCCATTTCTTGTATCCACAAATATCCATAATCCAGTAGAGAATAGAAAACATAAGACACGCCCATCCTCCACTAAAGCATATAAAAGAAGAAGACCAAATCTGTTTATTAACAGGAAATATCTGGTGCCATAAATATCCTACTCCTATTAGAAGTAAAGAGATTGAAAGTAGATATATTAGTTTTCTCCTATCTGAGATAAAAGAAGGAGGAGTGGACATGAGTGCTCCTACTATCAGTCCTAAAAGAGCTGTCAGCATAGATCCGATACTTGATCCCAGTCCTTCAGGATCTCTAAGTTTTCTATACACTGCTGGATCGAATTGACCTTTTACCCTAGCTCTAAGATTTGCGGTATCACAAAACAGTTTTCCAGGAAGTATTGTTCTATCTATCCAATTTACGATATTTCCCTCAGGTAGTAGATTATAATCCAAGGATCCTGGTTTTGGATACTCTTTATCCCTCACAGAAGGTGTATATGAAGCTGTAAACAAAGCTACTTTTCTTAACTTAAATAGATCCTTACCTCTTTTTATAAAAGAGCTTAGCTTATATTCACTAGATGGAACCGAATCAAAAGCTGGAACCAGACATAAAAAAAGCCAGTAACTAACAATTAATACTATAAAACTGGATACTAAAATTTTCATTCTTTTAAAAAAAACAATATAGATTCCTCCAGCTAATAGTAAAGATAAGCCTATACGTTGCAACACTCCCATCCATCTTATATTAGGCCAATCTAGACTTAATCCGTTATTATATAAAATCCCCGCTATAAAAAGAAGAAACGTTCTTTTTATTATTTTTAAATAGATTTTTTGTTTGGATTCCCCCTTAGAAAGGCTCTTAGATATAGAAAACGCCAAAGATACACCAGCTACAAAAATAAACGAAGGAAGAACCATATCATCAATACTACACCCAGTCCAATAAACATGAAACATCTGATTTGCTAACCACTTTATAGAGTGGGTCTCATATACCCAACGTAGTAATTTGTAGATACTATCTGGAATATAATTAAACACTAAAAAATCATCTATTTTTATAGAACATATTTGGTAGATTATCATAGATACACCAAGAATAAACAACATATTCATTCCCCTTAGAGCATCCAAGGAACTTAATCTACCTGGTAAAGTATCTGGAGTAGTTAATTCTACTTTAGATTGATTAGATAACGTAGATAACTTTGATGATACGGATTTATTAACTTTAAATAGTTTAGAAAAATTTATTTTTTTATTAAGTAGGTATTTTATTTTCTGTAGTAAATTCGAAAAGTTACTATCCATATACTCCACTATTCCTTGATTAATCCAACTGTTGTTATAATAGTTACATCAAGTTCGCTTTCATTCCACTATTAAAATAGTGAGTTTTCTCGCTCACAAATCATAACAGTTGATTATATCAAATAATCAACCGATAAAGATACAACAATCCGGGTATTCGGGTATTTAAACACTGCTACCAGGTCCAAGTGCCAACCCACTAGTTCTTCTAATTTTTTCTCCTTTTTCGGTAACAGTTATCGTGGCGTAATTCGTGTTTAACCTTCTATAACATCTTATTTTAACATGTTTTTTTAGAAAATAGGTTAATTTCATTCTAATTTTACCGATACAGGCAATGGATTGTGGAGTAGTTTATTATGAACTCAAAAATTATAACCTCTTTAATTCTAGTAGCCTTAATAGTTGGTTGTTCAAACCAATCTGTACTACTGTTTACAGATGCTTATGAACAATTAACAGATGAGCAAGCTGTAGCCGATAAAGGAGGATACTATTACCTAGAAGAAGAAATTAATGAAGAAGTCAAAAATGGAAAAAAAGAAACAGCAGTAACATATCCTGAGATGTTATATTTTCAAAATAGTACATGGTGGGAAGCAAGCTACGGAGCATATGGACTCAATCAAAAGTTAGCTTTTACTATGGATTCAAATACTATAAATCTAGTATCCATGCATGATGGAGCTTATTGTAACGGAAGTTGTAATCACTCAGGTAAAGTTATTCCAAAAATTAATGGTAACTCTACCCAAGTATTTACTAGAGCGAGTTCCGATGAACTAAAAGCTCATGAAACAGATGATAAAAGATATAATAGTGCAAGTTTTATATCTATTTTTGTTACTGCTGTTCAAGGTGTACAAGGAGCTTATAGTTACTCCTTTGATGCTCCAATACCATTCTTAATAAGAAATGATGTATCCCTATCTGCTTATACAAAAAGACTCGCAACCCCTCTATCTTTTTCTTACAACTACACTTCTAACGGTCCTGATAAACAAGGTTCTGGAACCATAACAGTTTCATTGATTGATAGTAGTTCATCAATTATAAAAATAGAACTTACAAATACCTTGAATAATAAAGATGGAAGCAGCTGGTATGCAGAGCGTATCTCTAAGTTTCCTATTCCTGAAAGGTTAGTCTACTCTGTAGATACAGAACAAAAAAGAATATTCGAGTACAGTGCCGAAACTCTAAACCTAGTATCTCAATACGGGATAGGTGATAATAGAAGATATTCGGCAGGAAACATTGCTAAAACAAAAGTTTCTACAAAGCTTTGTCGTTACTCTCAAAGTAGTAAAGTAGAAGAATATAACTGCAAATAATATACAAAAAAATCATTATAACTTATTATAAATATTAGTATAAAAATAAGTTTTTGTTTTTATACTAATATTTATATTTCCTAATCCGAATACATAGTTTGAGTAGAAATGGTATCATAAGGAAATACTTACTATGTTTAATAGATTCAGATTAAGAAGATCCAACGCACTCATCTCTTCTATTAACGGAAAAGTTAAGAAAAACTCCCGTTATTTTCGTCGTTATGGACTGGAGAAAGAAAAAATTACCATGATATATGAAAATGATATTATGGTTCTAGTAAACATTTCCTATGATGGATTTTGTTTAAAGGTATCAAGTAGAGTTTTAGATTCAATCAGTATAGGACAGAGTTGTTATTTTAAAAAATTTAGATTGTTTGACAGACAAGTTCCAATATATGCTCAAGTGGTTTGGATATCAAAAAAAGATAGTACAGTAGGATTTTGTATAGATCAGGAAAAAAGTGGTCCTGATTTTCATAGTTTGATAGAGCCTGTACTTCTACCACTGGATATAGCCTCTAGTTTCAAGCAAATTGATATAGGTACTTTCGATGATATAACGACTAAAACTCTGATATACAGGGGTTCATATAACAGTGAAATATTCATCAAATTTCAATCACAGAACTCTCTTGATCCTAAGGTTCAAACTATAAATTCATGTTCATTTCCAGACTATGATATAGTCGAGATTAAAATGCTTTCTGCTAATTTTTATCTAAGTTGGACTCCCGAAGAAGGACTATCTACTGGGACCTTCTCATACGATACGGATGATAACTCTTCTACTTTTGTACAATCAAGTACTCAACCTAACGAACAAAATAGATCAAACGTAATCTATTTAAAAAACAAGACTCCTACTACTTCCCCTGAGGTTTTTAGAGTTCCATATCTTCTGTCTACTTCTAATATAAAACTTAACAAGGATTCTGTTTTAAGCAAAGAACATATTGAGTTTTTTATAAATGTAGCAGAAAACTCTTATCTAAAAGATAAGGAATCTATTTTAAAAATATTTAGAAATTATCCATGTTGTGGTACAAGTATCTAGATTGATCGAAGGATCAATCTATTGAATACTTCAGTTTATCAGAGGATAATTAATGCAAGGATACGGGCCAAACATAGGACTATATTTTCATATACCGTTTTGTTCAAGGATTTGCTCGTATTGTGATTTTTCAAAAACTTCTATCTATACCCAAGATATTATAAACTCATATGTTCAAAAACTATCTGATCATTTTAACTATGTGAAAGACCTTCTTTTTGATAATACCTGTGAGCTTAAAGATCAAAAGTTTTATTCCATGTATCTAGGAGGAGGAACTCCTTCTCTTATAACTCATCAATATGAAAAACTTTTTGATACTGTAAGACCCTATTTAAAAAATGATGCTGAAATAACCCTGGAAGCCAACCCTCAGGATATCAATCATAAAAACCTTAAAATTTGGTCTTCTCTAGGGATTAATAGACTATCTATTGGGGTTCAATCTTTCAACCAAGAAGCTCTACGTTTTTTAACTAGAGAGCCTCTTTCTGTAGATCAGATTCTAGATATTATATCCATATCCCGTAACTATTTTTCTAACCTGAATATAGATCTTATATACTCTCTTCCTATAGCTAACCATGAATCTATATTTTTTAAAGATCTAGATATTCTTACCAGTCAAGTTATTCCTGAGCATATAAGTTTGTATTGTCTTAGCTATAGTTCTAAAACACCTTTAGGACTTAGAGAGAAAAGAGGTATCATTAAAAGAATAGATGATGATACCTGTGCTGATATTTATGAAAAGGCCATAGATCTATTACAAGATCGATATATCCATGAAGAGGTATCAAACTGGTATCTTCCGTCTTATCCTGCAAAGCATTCCAATCTATACTGGTCAGGAGGATATTATCTAGGAATAGGTCCTGGAGCCTCTGGGTATTTGCCTCAAACGATAAAACTGAAAAACCGTTTTAGTATTCAAACTCCAACTCATTTAGGATGGAGATATACCTACAATTCTCAAATTAAAGCTTTTTTAGATTCTAAGATTAACTGGGATAAGTTAATTCAAGAAGATGTCCGTAGCGAACAATCTTTTCTTTATGAGCTTCTTGGATCTACTCTTAGAAGTCGTAACGGTCTAGATTTAAAAAAGCTCGAATCAATATCTGGATATCGTTTTATACCTACCTCTTTTATCAAAGGAGCTATATCCCAAGGAATACTTAGATTAGAATACGATAAGATCTTTCTTGATCCCTCGTCCTGGTTTCTAGAGATGAGTTGGGCTAAAAAGCTTATAGAAGCCTTTAAAAGATAGACTGGGTTCCTCTAGTCTAGTTTTAGTATCTAACTACTACCCTTTCTAGATGTTCTAAATTATGGGGATAATAAAATAACTTTTATCTAATTATAAATACATCTATAATTATAAGTACTTACATATAATTTAACTTAATTCTCTACTGATCAACGCTAAAAAAAGAAGATATCTTCCTAAAATTATTCATAAACTTCTATAATTTTCCCCTCAAACACATTTTTTGAAAAATAAATATTGACAATAATATAATCATTTAATAGGAGCGGGCCCAGTTATTCACCACAATTAAACAAATAAGTATCAAGAAAGGATCCTATTATGAAACAAATTATCAACTTATCACCACTTTTTTTAGCAGTTTTCTTCTTCTCATGCTCAGACGAACAACGTTTTGTTCCTCAACCTAAACCAACTGATTCAGATAAAAAACAAGAAGAAACAACTAATCCATCAAATCCATCAGACTCAAACGATTTATCTTTAACAGATAAAGATTCTGCAAAAGATAATAGCGTATCTGATAAAGTTTCTACCACAGAAGAAACTGCATCTAGTGAAGCTCCTGCCGCAGAAGAAGCTGTATCTGATGAAATAGTATTTGATGATAATATCGTATCTAGTGAAGCTCCTGCCGAAGAGCCTGCTGAAGTAGAACCCGCTACTAAAACTCCTGTTGCTGAAGAAGCTAGTGAAGTAGAATCTACTGAAGCAGAACCTGCTGTTGATGCTTCCGCTACAGAAGGTCAAGATGATGCAATCACATTTGATGAAGTGGATACTATTACAATATCAAATAATCTTAATGTAGAAAGAAAAGTTATTTTCAAAATCACAAGTATCGACGACGGTACAATACTTAGAGAATTTACAGATAGTGACAAAAATAAAACAGAATATTCGGTATCAAAAGAGCTATGGAGCGGGGACGAAAAAAATATTAAAATTGAAGTTGAAGTTAGAAATAGTGGTAGAGAACTTATACCAAATAAGACAATTACAATAACCAAATAATTAAAACTTAGAAATCGAGTAGGAGGAGGACTTAGTCCCCCTCCTACTTGATTTTTTAATATATCAATTAATACTAAAAAAGGCTTCTATATAGTTTAGAAGCCTTTTAAAAGAAGTATCGTTATGTTTTTGTATTATTAGTTTATATGTTTTACTTTTTTATTTTAAACCTTCCCAATTTACTTCATCATCAGTTACTTCAGGAAGATCATTTAATTCATCAAAATCTTGGTTTCTATATTTACGTTCTAATCTATCTTCTTCTTCAATTTGTTTTCTAAGATCTTGTTTACGTTGTATTTCAGCTAATTGTTGTCTACGTAATTCTTTTTGATGTTCCATTTCTTTTTCAGCTCTAGCTTTAGCTAGTTCTTCTTGATAGTATCTTTCAGTAATTACTGCTGGATCTATAACATCACCTTGACGACTTGCTTGAATTTTTCTATCAAAATCATAGAATTCATCTCTATCTTCTTGGAATTCTTTCTTTAAAGATCCTTGAACATCTATTGCGTTTCCATCATCATCGTAATAAACACCGTCTTTTTGTGTAAATCTTAAATCTTCTTTACTACTTGAAGCTACAAGTCTTGGTTTAGAATCTTCTTTTTTAGCTTTTTTAACTTGTTTTTTATTAGCTATACTTCCTTGATATAAATCATTATTTGTTTCTTCACTACTTAGATATTTAACAGGAGTTGTTAGATATGTAAGAGAGATACCAAAACTTAAAGGACCATATCCTAAACAACTTTCTGAAACTTGTTTTCCAAAATAGGAGGTAAGTTCAAAGTTTTTAGAAGATATTTTAATACCACCAAAAGCATCTCCTGTTAAAGTATAAGTTGAATTTAATTTTAAGTGTTTATATTCTCCACCAACAAATACTGAAAACATATCAGCAGGTTTTAAAGTTATAAGAGCTTGGGTAAATATTCTATCTGCTACTTTGTAGTCCCCAAATTGTTGAGCGGTAGTGTAGATATCTCCGAAATTTAATCCAAATTCTACATATCTTCCTAAATCTAGTTCGTTTGATATAATCCAACCACCAGAAAGTTTAGAAGATCTTGTTACTGTATATGCTGAACTCTTTTTACCAGCAGATTCTATAAGAGCTGATAGAGCTAATTTATATGATGAAAAATCTAGTACTTGTACTTTTACAAGACCACTTACAGAACTAAAATCAAAGTCTTTAGGCATGGTACTTGATTGAGAAGCTTTGGTTCTTTCATCAACTCTATTTATTACAATATTTCTTATATCAGAGTCCATATTTTCATGAGAAAAATGAACACCTAAATCAAATTCTACTATATCAAATAGACCATAACCAACTGAGCTACTCCAAATGGAAGCTGAGTTCATTTCTAAAGTATTATATGTTCCATCAATCAAAGAGATATTAGGTTTTGAAACATAATAAAAACTTGAAGAAATAGCAAATTGGTTAGCTTTGATAACTTTAGCGGATACTTGATTTGCGGTATCTGTAACTCCGTATCTTTTTGCACCTAGTAAATCTACACCAAAAATTGAACTAGTATAAATAAAGGTACTAATAACAACTAATAATTTAAATAATCTATTAAACATAACAACCTCTTTTACAATATCAACCTTTCTCAAAACATTAACCTATTAACTAGCAACTTCTATTGCCTTTCGGCATATTCATTAAAGCAAAAAGAATACCTAAATTTTAATGCTAAACTAAAAGAAAAGTTAACAGCTGGTATTTATTGAATTAAATTATTAAAAAAATTTATAGAAGGACAAATACCCCCCTCTTTTTTTAAAAAGAAGGAAGAAAATACGTACGTTTTATATATAAATGTAAATTAATTTTACAGCTTTATCCTACCTTCAAGTATAGGAGCTAATCTTTTTTTAACTTCATCACTAATACTATGAGTTACAAGTGCTTCTTGAATAGAATCTTGACAAGAACACCTAGGTCTTAGTTTAGGATAGGTTTTAATGAAAGAAGCAAGTATTTTTTTTACAATTCTATTATTATACTCACCACGAGCTACAACCATATCAGAACTTACATTCTGTTCATCTTGTTTCCAACAATCATAATCTGTTGCCATAGCACAGGTTATAAAACAGATTCCAGCTTCACGGAAAAGTTTAGTCTCAGGAAGTGCAGTCATTCCTACGCAACTTGCTCCGAGTACGTTTTTATAAAACAAGGATTCTGCTCTGGTTGAATAAACAGGACCTTCTATACAAACAAGAGTTCCTCCATCCCAAACCTTATACCCCAAGCTTTCAACTACTCCCTTAAAAAAAGCTCTTAATTCTTCACAAAAAGGATCTGCACAAGACACATGAGCTACCACTCCATTTTCAAAAAATGTAGACTGCCTTTTACAAGTTCTATCAAAAACCTGATCTGGAAGAATAACATCAGACGGATCTATTCCGTCTTTTAATATACCCACAGAACTTACTGCTACAACATCTGTAACTCCTAAACTCTTTAGGGCATATACGTTTGCTCTATAATTAACTTCCGAAGGATTTAAATTATGAGATACGCCGTGTCTTGATAAGAAAAATACTCTTCTTGAATCAATTTCTTTTTCTAAAATAACACAAGAAGGATCCCCATACGGAGTTTGAACATGATGAGTTTTGATATCTTTACCTTCTTCTAACTCTTCAAGTCCACTTCCTCCTACTATGCCTAAAACTACCGAAATATTCTCACTCATAAGCTTCCATCCCTATATATTATTAACTAATGTAAATTATTAAATAATAATAAACCAACCTATTCAAACTCAATATGAGCCTGAAGTTCCGTTACAGCCTTTTTTAATAATTCTATATTCTTTGGATAAGATATCTTCGTATAACACCCTATTCTTCCAT
This sequence comes from uncultured bacterium, assembly GCA_902766925.1. Classification (GTDB taxonomy): domain Bacteria; phylum Bdellovibrionota_B; class Oligoflexia; order Oligoflexales; family CACXFL01; genus CACXFL01. The sequence goes on from CACXFL010000062.1 coordinate 21,361, forward strand.
TTGTATAGTCTCCATCTGCATACGATGCTATTCCTATTATTTTATCAGATTCAA
>CACXFL010000063.1 GCA_902766925.1 uncultured bacterium
AGTCTTGTACCTACATAACCAAAACTTGAAAACTACCCCATGTACAGCCTATAGTGTTAAAATTCTTTCTAAAAATTCTACTAATAACCAACTGCCCCAGAACCAGTAATACAGGTAATACAGGTAATACAGGTAATACGGGTATTACTGGTTCTGGGGCAATTTTAAAACCCTATTTAAGACAGTTAAATTACACTAATCGTTTTCCCTATCTGTATAATAGGTATGAATTTTTTTCTGTTTTTTTCCGTTTTGGTAAAATTCTTTCAAAGCTACCTTTGTATAGCTTGTAGCAGAATCCCAGATCTGAATAATCTTTTGACCAGCTCCTTGAACCAAACTATTTTTAACTATGATTCTATTAGCATGAACAAAAATAGGCTCTCCTTTAATATTAATAGAGAAAGCAAAAGTCCATAAAGTAAGAATCAAAAACCATCTTAATATCTTTTTAGCAGTATCTTTAAAACTATACACCTAGCACCTCACTCATAAGAGTAATTAATGAATATATTGAATTGAAAAACCCTATAAAAATTATACCATACTTTTTACTCTAATTAGTGCTTCAGATATAAAAAGATCCTCTCAAAAACAGTTGAGAGGATCTTTTATTATATATTTTATCTAAATATTAAGTTTAAAACTCCGAATCAAGGCAACTTTCACTCTAACTTGCTATATCAACTCCCATTTGTTCATCCATCATTACAGGAGCAAGATCATCTGTGGTATTTTCAAGTTCTTGTTCTGGACTGAACATAAAGCTAAATACTTCATGATAATCTTTAACAAATTTAACTTGAACTTTATTTCTTACAGATAGAGGTATCTCATTAAAGTGAGCTTTATTCTTTTCAGGAACTACTACAGCTTTAATACCTTCTCTTTGAGCTGCAAGAACTTTTTCTTTAAGTCCTCCGATAGGAAGTACTTTACCATGAAGGGTAATTTCTCCAGTCATAGAGGTTTTAGCTTTTGGAGCTTGTTTAAGTAAAGCTGATATAATAGAAGTTGCTATAGTGATCCCTGCACTAGGTCCATCTTTAGGGATAGCTCCTGCAGGAACATGAATATGAAACTCTGTTTCATCTATAACGGTTCCATCTATTCCAAAATCCGAAGCGTATGATCGGATAAAGCTCAGGGCTGTTTGAGCAGATTCTTTCATTACATCACCTAGTTTTCCTGTAAGAGCTAATTTAAAGTGTCCTGTTTGAACACAGTTAGTTTCTACAGCCAAAACTTCCCCACCGTATTGGGTATAGGCCATTCCCAGAGCTACTCCAGGGGTTGGATCGGTGTAATAAAAATCAGATTCATATTTTTCAGTTCCTAGATATTTTTGAACCATAGAAGGAGTAAGTTTAATTACTTCTTTTTGATTCTTATCCTCTTCTGCATAATGACGAGCGAGTTTTCTACAGATCGAAGCTATTTGTTTTTCTAGACCTCTTAGTCCACTTTCTCTAGTATAAGCATTAATTAAAGTTATAAGAGAGTTTCTGCAGAAATTTACACAATCTGTTCCTATTCCAGTTTCTTTAAGTTGTTTTGGAATAATATATTGTTCTGCAATAGCTACTTTTTCTTCTAGAGTATAACCTGATAGTTCTATTACTTCCAACCTATCAAGAAGTGGAGCAGGAATTGTATCTAATCTATTGGCATTTGTTACAAACATAACTTTAGATAGATCAAAAGGAACTCCTAGATAATGATCTACGAAATTTTTGTTTTGTTCAGGATCTAGTACTTCTAGTAGTGCAGAAGAAGGATCTCCTCTATGATCTGAAGCTAGTTTATCTATTTCATCTAGCATAATCAGAGGATTTGCACTTTTAACTTGTTTTATACTTTGAATGATTCTTCCTGGATATGCCCCAACATAAGTTTTTCTATGACCTCTTATGTCAGCTTCATCTTTTACACCACCCAAAGATATTCTAGAAAACTTTCTACCTATAGCTCTTGCTATAGATTTTCCTAAACTTGTTTTCCCTACTCCCGGAGGTCCTACTAAACATAGGATAGGAGATTTAGCACCAGGATTAAGTTTTTTAACAGCAAGATATTCTATAATTCTATCTTTAATTTTTTCTATTCCATAGTGATCTTCATCAAGTACTTGTTTTACTTTTTTAAGATCCAAGTTATCATCGGTATAAGTATTCCAAGGAAGATCAAATAGGGTTTCTAGGAATGTTCTAGTAATGGTTGCTTCCCCACTATCTGGATTCATTCTTTCCAGTCTATTGATCTGTCTTTGAACCTCATCATGTACTTCTTTTGGTAAAGATAGAGAGTTTAATTTTTCTGTAAATCCATCTGTTTCATCACGAGGATCAGTGTCACCGAGTTCATTTCTTATAACTTTCATTTGTTCTCTTAAGAAATGATCTCTTTGCATTTTACCGATTTCTTCTTTAGCTTGAGACTGAATTCTAACTTGCATTTGATATACTTCAATCTCACGAGTAAGATATCTATTTACTTTTTCTAGCCTTTCATAAGGATCAGCTACAGCTAGAATAGATTGAGCTTCATGTATTTTAAGTCCTAGATTTGCTGCTATAAGATCTGAAAGTCTTGAAGGATCTACCACATCTTCAAGTACTATTAAAATATCAGGAGAAAGGATTTTTCCAAGTCCTACTACTTTTTCTAGGTGTTCTTTTACTATTCTTATCAGAGCTTCTGATTGAGAAGAAGAGTTTTGTTCTAGTGAGGAAGTCTCTTCTATAGGAGTTACTGATACTAGTGGATAATTATCTGTTGAAACTAGGGAGTTAAGTTTAGCTTTTTGAAGTCCTTGAATAAGAACTTTCATTCTTCCATCAGGTAATTTTCTAGTTCTCATTACAGAACAAATAGTTCCTACATCATATACATCAAAAGGAGCTGGTGTAGAACACTCAAGTCCTTCACCTTCTTGTCCAGCTACTTTAAAAGCTGATAAGAATAATTTTTTAGATCCACTAAGACAAGTTTCTACTGCTTGAATACATACATCCTCATTTAAAAACACAGGTACAATCATGTGAGGAAAAACCACTATGTCTTTAAGCGGTAGAAGGGGGATCTCAACACTAACTACATCTACTACTTGATTATTAGTAGAATCACTCATTAAAAACTCCTGCCTTAGAATTTTACACACAAGATAAACTTTTCATTTCTGTGTTCATCTTCACTACTAACTCAATCGGACAAAACAAAAACATTTTTATCTGTAAACTGTTCCTTGTGTTTTAGTGATTTACAAATTATTTTAATTTCCCTTAACAACAAACTAAGATAGAACCTAAAATTTTTTATTTCACTCCCTGTTAAAAATTTTATTTTCCATCTTTTTTTCCTTAAATCCTTTTAATCCTTTTTAGCTCTATATTTTTTTACTTTACTTGTTTTCGTATTTTTCTATTTAGATTTAGGTACTTGCACCACTACAAAACTAGCTCTCAGAAGCTTTCCATTAATCGTATATCCTTTAAGATATTCTTCTTTAACCGTTTCTATTTCTACCTCATCAGATTCAACTCTACTCATTGCTTGATGACGGTTAGGATCGAATTTTTCTCCTACAGAACTAAATGATTCTACCCCATGTTTTTGTAAAACTTTAAGAATCTGTTGTTTTACCAGTGAAAATCCTTCTTTATAAGAGGAAGAACCACTTGTTTCAGAGTCCGATGTAAAAGAAGCTTCTACTTTATCCAGGGAATCAAGTACTGGAAGAAAGTCTAACATAAAGGTTTCAAGTGCGTATTTACTTATAGCTTCTTTTTCTTTTTGAGTTCTTTTAACCAAGTTATCCCTATCAGCTAAGGATCTAAGATATTTATCATTAAGTTCAGCTATTTGAATTTTTTGTTCCTCTGAAAGTTTTTGAAGTTCTTCTAGTTTAGTTTCAAGCTCTTTGGTAATGTTTTCAGAGTTTTTAAACTCAGTTTGTTCTTTTTGATCCTTTTGTTCTTTCTTTTTTGACATCTTTTCTTCTTTAACATCCGAATATTGTTTAGTTTTTTTATTCATATCTAGTTTTTTTTCAGTTTCACTACTACTAGCCATATTCATATCTTCCCCCTAAACACCACAAAAAACGATACTCAAGTATTTATAGCAAACAGTAGTTTTTTTCAAGGGTTAAAACCTCCATTCCTTCCAACACCATCTGTCAACAGGGCCTTCCACTACTTTTATGATAAATTAAGTTAAACCCTATAAAAAGACCACAAGTAGGTAAATTTTACCTTGGACAAGCTAAAATATTTTCAAAAAATAAATTTTTTATGCATAAGTTTTATTGACAAGGACGTTTTCTATTGTTAATAGGGATACACGTAGCCTAAAAAACTAACAATTATTTTTTTCAGACAGATGGGGTGATATTGTGGAAAATACAACAAATAATTTAAACGTAACAAAAGATGTAAACATTGATGGCGCATCTTCAACAACTGACATTCCAACAGCACCATGTTCAGCAAATAAATTTGCTGGTGCTTCTATCGTTGATGTAATGTCTGCTAAAGATCCTGCTTTCGTAGCTAAACTTGATGCTTCAGCTATCGAAGATGTAGTTGAACTAAAAATTTCAAGATTCTTTGATCAAGTTGGTTCTTTCTTCCCAGAAAACGTTCATGAACTTATTATGAGTAAAGTTGAAAAACCTCTTATTATCCAAGTTCTAAGACGTGTTGGTGGAAACAGAATCAAAGCTTCTAAGATCTTAGGAATCAACCGTAACACATTACGTAAAAGAATGAAAATTTACGGCATCTAATTTGTTTTTATCGATTGTATCATATTAATTCCAAAAGAGTTCTCTATCTGCGTAGGGAACTCTTTTTTTTATTTATGTTTTCTCTGTATAGGATCTATATATTTAATCAACCTATTTTACAGGTACATCCCCTTTATACAGATTTTGAAAACATACAAAATTAGGATTGAATGCCAGCTTTATAGTGTTTAGGGAGCCGTGTCTATTTTTACCAATGATCACTTCACTTACTCCCACAGATTCGGATTGAGGATTATAGTACTCATCCCTATATAAAAACAGTATCAAATCTGCATCCTGTTCAATAGATCCAGACTCTCTTAAATCCGATATTTTAGGTCTTTTATCGTTTCTTAGATCCGGTCCACGGTTAAGCTGAGCTAACGCCATAACAGGCACCTCAAGCTCTTTAGCCATAGCCTTAAGACTCATAGATATCTCAGATATCTCTCGCTCTCTAGTGTCGTTTTTACGAGCCATGGAGGTTCCTATAAGTTGGAGGTAATCGATAACAACAAAATCAAGACCAAATTCTTTTTTAAACCTTCTACACCTAGATCTTAGTTCCATCATAGTGATAGATGGAGTTTCATCAATACCAATGTTAGAGTTAAAATTATAGACCTCGCGAGCACTATGAGCCAGTAGATCTTCTTCCTGTTCCGATAGATCCCCACGTCTAAGTCTTGAAGAATCCAAACGAGCCTCACTTGCAAGAACCCTCATCATAAGTTCTTCTTTTCTCATTTCCAGTGTAAAGATAGCTACGTTTTTTCCTTGTTTAGCAGCGTTTGTAGCACAGTTTAGAGCAAAAGCAGTTTTACCCATACCAGGACGTGCTGCTACAATGATTAGATCCCCTTTTTGAAATCCCCCAAGATGATTATCTAGATCTATAAACCCTGTAGGAACCCCTGTGATGTTAGAGTCCTGAACTATCCTTTCTTCCAGTTCTTTAATAGTGGAAGAAACTACATCTTTCCAAGAAACTATTCCTCCCTTATCGAATCTGTTAGAGATTGCAAGAAACTCTTTTTCTAGCCCTTCGATATATGAGTCAATATCTCCTTCAAAAGAAGAGGCATTTTTAATAGTGTTTTGACAAGCAAGAATTATCTTTCGTCTATAGTAATTAAGTCTAACTATCCCTGCGTAGTACTCTATATTTTGAGATACCGGACAATTTTGAGTTAGATCCACTAAGTATGTGGTCGATAAAAGTGTAGAATCTTTAGCATAAGGCTTTAACCTTTCTGCTACCGTTACAATATCAGAAGGTTCGTTTTGTTCAGAGAGTTTTATTATTTCAGAAAAAATTCTTTGATGTGCAGATACGTAGAAATTTTCAGGTTCAACCATATCTCCTATCTGAGTCAAGCGATCTGGATCTATTAGGACTGCTCCTAACAGTGCTTTTTCAGCCTCGAGTGAGTGAGGTAATTCCTGTTGTTGATCTGATACCAT
>CACXFL010000064.1 GCA_902766925.1 uncultured bacterium
GCTACACCTGTAGCATAAGAACTAGAACACATAATATTACTATATCCTGTATTACTTCTAATATAACTATTATTATCATCTATATATTTAAGACATCTACCTGAGCTTTCTCCACTTTGTGTAGATAATCCACCTTGGTCATTATTAGATAGAATAATTATACTTAGAGTTGCATCATCCCTAAACCATTTTCTTTCTCCATTACAACGTGTATATCCATCAGGATTTAAAACATTTTGTACATTTTCAATTACATAGCTCGTTTTTTTTGCATGAACCTTATTATAAGTCTCAACATTTACAAGATCCATTGCTTCAAGTATTTTAAACAAACCTTCTGAGTAACTAGAAGGATCATAATATCCACTAATAAAATGTTCTAGTTTAGTCATAGTTCCGTCTGGATCATTTTTATATTCTTCAGAAGTAATAAGATTAGGTTTTCCTTCATTATCTAATTCCACGCAATCTTTATGAGTTCTTTTCACTGCTCTATCAGAAGATGGAGTCGAGTAAGTTACTGCTATTCTCCAATCTTTATCACTTCCAAGTTTATGAACCAATTTAGGAAGTTGAAATCCTAAGGCTAATTGATACTGAACCATACTTTTAGTTGGATCCATAACTAATAAAATATCCATAGGCTTACTATGTTCCGATATATCCATTTTTTTTACATCAACACGATTTAAATATTCTATACCCGAAGGAATTTCTGTCTCTCTACTTGGTTCACTAGGAGTATCTGCTACTCTAGAAGCACCTTTCATTGATGCTCCAGAACATCCTGCAATTAAAGAATAGATTACCAGTAAAATTGAATATATATATACTCCTAAGAAAACCTCTTTTTCTTTAATGATCACTTTAATTTCTCCTAAATTTTATTAAATTTTTACTTCAACAAAGAAGAAAAAGACTACTATTGTAATGCCTTAAACTTTCTAAAAAAGAGATAAAACTATATTCCTGAGCAATATCTAATTACATTCTAACTTTCAGACCTTATTATCTTCAAGTCACATCGATAGGTTATAATTAGGTAAAATATAAAATAATTTCATTTTTATAACTAACTACTATATGTTACATCCTTGAATTAATTTTACTGTAATCTCAAATTTTAAAAATATTAAACTTTTAAGCCCATACTTACCTCAAAAATAAAGTAAAGACAGTCTCATTTATATAGACAAACAAGCTCTCAAGGGTTTTACTCTTATTTCTATTGTTATCTAACTCAAAAATAACTAACACTAACAAATGATATTACTGATATATTTTAGCCTTACAGTAATTCTGGAATTTTTTTATAAAGAATAAAATTCCTATTCAATTCTTACTACTAGTCTATGTTTTAATTCTTCAAAATGTAGTTATAAATACTAGAATACTACTTGAATAAGCGAGATCTAGATATCTTCTTTTTAAAATTAATAATATTTAATTTTAAATATATTACCAGTTTACCTGAATGATCTGCTATCACTTTTGGTTATATCCTCTGATTTTCCACCATGTTAAATAAATCTCGCTTCACGCACTTATATGATTACTTTTTATCCCTTACTGTATTTTTCAAGTAATATTACAACATTATAATATATAAGTTTTATAAATTAATATAAACAGTAAAAAAAGTACGATACTACTATCTTTGCTTTATTGAGTAGATATATACCAAATTAATCTAAGAAACCTAAACACTAGAATTTTAGATCTTTCCCCTAGCTTCCTAACCAAAAACAAAAATAAAAATAAAAACACTGTCATTTCAGATTGTTTTTATTTACTATAATGGGAGTGTTACTGTTAGTATCTAAAGTTTTGATACTGAAGGTGATACAGTTCAGTGCAGATCGGTGTTTTATAATTTGCAGTAATGGAGTAAAACGATGTTTAAATGGAAGAAAATTGGAGTTAATAAATCTGGACAACTAAAACCTAAACTCAGTGTATCTATGATTCTAGGATATGTATGTCTATTTGTAGCAATACTTGCTATGGCATTTTTAGGAGTAGGTTCAGGATCTGGTAGAGGTAGAGGAGGACTTTCAGGAGCTGTTGCTAAAGTAGACGGAACTGAGGTTACTCATAGTGAATTTGTATATGCTTATGAAGGATTTAAAAGACAGTATTCTCAATTTGGAATGAATCTTCCAAATCTAGCAAAATTTGTAATAAATATGCTAGTAGAACAAAAGATTAATCTAAAACTTATGGAATCTGCAGGGGTATTTGCTCCTAAGTCTCAGATAGAAGAAAATGTTATATCTGAACTAAAATCATATACAGCCCCAGGGGAAAGTTCAGCAGACGTAGTTGAAAAACTAAAAAA
>CACXFL010000065.1 GCA_902766925.1 uncultured bacterium
AAATGTTCTTCCTAGAAATCTATACAGAATAGATGAACTTAACAATTACTTTATAGAACAGTGTCCTAAGGTTGATTATGTATCAACTGATAAAATCATCTTTGAAATATCTGAGACTGAAGCTATTGCTAACTTCTCCTTGATGAAAGAAACCCTGGGTAAACTTCAAGCTCTTAACATAAAAATAGCTACTGATGATTTTGGAAACGGTTTTGCTGGACTTAAACAATTAATTCAAATTCAACCTAATATTATAAAACTAGATAAATCATTAGTCACAGATATTCAACATTCTCCACTAAAACAAGCTTATATAGAAGGAATATTAAATGTTGCTAGACTTACTTCTATTCAGGTTCTTGCAGAAGGTGTTGAAAATACAGAAGAAGCTTTTACTTTAAAGAATATGGGAATAGACCTAGTACAGGGGTTTTTATTTCATAAACCTCAAACTCTAGAAAATATCCAAAACCAACTTCAACGAATCCCTCAACTCGTAGAAGTAGCTTCCTAATCTAGTTACATCACTAAACAAATAGATTTTTAGATTCCAGTATCGATATTATCTTAGATACTACCTCATCTATATTAAGATCCGAGGTATCCACCTCTATACAATCCTCAGCTTTTTTCATAGGAGCGATGGTTCGTTTGGAATCAGCTTCATCACGTTCTTTAAGATCTTGTTCTATCTGTTCTATCGTGATATTAGGATCTAGTACAGATAATGATTTTAATTGATGATATCTTCTTGTAGCTCTAACCTGAGGAGAAGCATATAAAAATATCTTAAGATCTGCATCTGGAAACACAACAGTTCCTATATCCCTACCTTCAAGAATTGCTCCCTTTTGAGCTGATAGAGCTAGTCTTCTTTGTACATCAAGCAGTCTCGATCTTACTACAGCAAGTTTAGAAACCTTACTTGCATCCTGACCTGCTGCTGTTCCTTTAATATGGGTGGATAAATCTCTGTTTTTATACCAAACAGTATTACTGTCACAATTCCAATAAAGTCCGTCTATAATTTCATCTAAAACTGGTTCTAAAGTTTGTTGAGAAAATTCGCTTACACCAAGTTCTTTTGCTATAAAAGCTACTGCTCTATAAAGTTCCCCGGTATTTACATACCTCCATCCTAGAACAGCTGCCAACTTAGAACTAATAACACTTTTACCTGATCCTGCAGGACCATCTATAGCAATTATTTTAGGTTTAAAAGTAGACACATTTTTCTCCTTTAAAAAACAAAAACTTCAACCATTTATCATTCTACTACCTTTTTTAACTATTTAAAAGATCTGCCTTCCTGGAAAATCTATAAATAGCTGGAAGGTAAATACTCGCTCGAACAAAATCTTCCAATCCGTATACTTAAATTCAGGATCATTCTTATAGGTATCAAATGTTTTTTTAGCAGCATCCGTTTTTTTAAAATTTGACCAAATTATTTTAGCATTATCTGTATCTATAAGTAGTAAAGCCACGGTCAATATTCTTCTTTTTATTAAAATGCCCTGTTCCTTATATGAGCTTTCTTCAATTCCTGTGATAAAAGGAAGAAGCAAAGTATCTGCATTTCTGATACTGGTACTAATGTTAGCTAACCATACTGACCAACTTGGATCCTTCATAATATTTCTAACATATACACTCTGAGGATTAGAACACGATGAACATCCTTCATATTTTTTCCAAACATTAGAAAGGTTAAGTTTAGATTCTAGAGAACTTTGTTTGAGAACCTTATATGTCATCTTAGCTGAGAGTCCTTTTATGAAAGGCTGATTTTTGAAAACATCTACAATAAAATCATCAAAATACTCACAAGCTTGTCGTTGAATATCCTCTCCTACTGTTAATTTTCCTCTACCTATAAACTCTAGGTTTTTAGGCCAGATCTGACAAGGAAAAGTAGCAATTCTAGTAGATATATAACCTTCGTACTCAGGATTCAATCCTGACTTAACATTAGTTACACAAGCTTGTATTCCATATAAAATCAAGAGGACAAAGGTTAGTATATAAATTTTTTTTATCTTTGTTTTCATTTCATCCTTTTTACTCAACTAGGTTTAGTCTAACAGTTTATAATTATAATAGAATCAAAATTTTTTCTACACATAATTCCTTTCTGCCATAGTATCTTCTTAGTTATTAAATCTTTGTACTAAATTCTTAAATAATGGATTTTATATTTATCTGTACTTTGTTATTATGTGGAAGATTTACTTGTTTTTTTATAAAGGAGATAAATTTGGAAAATTCTAGACTAATTCTCATAATTTTTGTTTGTACCAAAATTTTAATTTATCTTATAGAAAGATTTCTTGGACATATAAATAGGAAATATTACTTAAACCAAGACAATCAAGAAAAAGCTCTAAAGACGCTTTCTATACCTCGTTCAGAACTAGACAAATCCTTGTCCTATGCTAAAGATAAATATATTTTTTCTTACTACTCCAATATTGTAGGTCTTACCTTACTTCTTGCTTTTATTATACTGGGAGGACTAGGATATTGTGAATCATTGGTAGAATCTTGGTTTGATTCTTTGTTATTTCAAGGACTTGGTTTTTTTGCAATTATAGGTATTTTATCCTTTATAATAGAGCTTCCTTTTTCTTATTATGAAACTTTTGTAGTAGAACAAAAACACGGATTTAACACCCAGACTCCAAAAGGATTTTGGATAGATACCATAAAGGGATTAGTAGTTTCTACTATCCTTATGGGTCTTATCTTAGTTGTTGTTTTATCTATCATGGACCGAGCTGGTACATATTGGTGGATATGGGGATTTATTGCAGTAACCATGATAAGTCTTATTACTACCTGGTTGTATCCAGTTCTACTAGCTCCTATTTTTAATAAATTTACTCCTCTTGATGATGGTAGTTTAAAAACTTCTATTTTGGAACTTGCTTCCAAAATCAACTTTCCTACAGATGGTATTTTTGTAATGGATGCTTCTAAAAGATCTACACATGGTAATGCCTATTTTACTGGAATCTTTAAGAAAAAAAGAATTGTTCTTTTTGATACCATACTAAAAGACCTTACAGATGATCAGATAGTAGCGGTACTAGGACATGAGTTAGGTCACTTTAAATTACATCATGTAAGAAAGAATCTTATTAAATCATTTATCATTTCATTTATAACCTTCTATCTTATAAGTCTTACTGTTAATTTTCGAGATTTCTACCTGGCTTTTGGTTTTAGCGGTACTTCTTCCTATGCTACTCTTACTGTATTTGGTCTATGGTTTTCCATGGTTAACTTCCTATTAGTTCCTGTAGCCAACTGGTTTTCAAGAAGGGATGAATTTAAAGCTGATAGTTTTGCTTGTGAGTGTGGACCGGATTTTTCTTCAAATTTATCCCAAGCATTACTTAAACTTACTACCACTAATAAATCAGTTCCAATAGTTCATCCATGGTATTCTTTTGTATACTTTTCCCATCCTCAACTTATAGAGAGGTTATCGAAAATTAAGGAGCATTCAAGCAAATAACTACCAAGTTTAATACAACTATTGACTCAGATTGCTACTAAATCGGTAGGAATCCACTGTAGTTTTTGTATTAAATTGCTTTTTAACGACCAAAATGCTAAATACATAAGGTATGTACTGAAGTTTTATTTCTTCATCTATATAGGAGGTATTCTATGTTAAGGCGGTTTAGTTATCTAAGTTTTACTTTTTTTGTCTTAACTTTGTTAGGCTGTGGAGATGAATCTTCTTCTAATTTATCTCAAATTGTTACCTATCCTTCGACCTCTGATTATTATTACGAACAAACTTCACTAGATTACAACTCATTTCCTTTTAACACAGTAGGAAGAGTTGGCTCCTGTACAGCAACACTCCTTTCTACAAGAATTGCTATAACATCTGCACACTGTCTGATTAGTAGAAATTTAAATGTTTTTGATTCAATATCAAGAAACTTAAGATTCTATATATCTAACACCTATGTAAATGTTGAATCAGTTGTATTTGGAACAACTAGTATCCCAACTGATCCTCTAGCAGGGGAACGTTCTAACGACTGGGCTTTTTTGGTACTTGAACCAAATGTAATATCTCCAGCTGTAAGATTCATGCCTCTATCAATTTACTCTGCAAAAAGTTTTAAAGCAGATGTGATTGGTATGTATAATGCGACGGAAGAGTTAGCTGTAAATCAAGATGTGGATATACAGTATGATAATTCAAAAACATTTATGTTTACAAACTACAATGGTATCTACGGAGAAACCTCTGGGGTAATAGTCAAAGATAATTCAAGAATAGTCGGGATCATGACTTCTGATTTTGAATCTTATGATACAGTAGGTTACGGTACTTCTAGCCGTACTTATGTAGTTAATGTTGCCATTCCCGTAACAAATTCAATGCTTCAAACTTTCTATAACCTCAAAGCTAAAGTTGCTTCTACCTCTGTGACAATAAATGATATTCAAAGATCTCTTTATACTTTGAGATATTCTGATAACACTGCAAATACTCTGGTAATAGTAGACACCAGGGAAGTTCGTCCAATAATAATTACAAACCCCGGTATAACTTTTGTTCCTCCTCCACCACCTCCTCCTCCAATGGAAAGAAGAATTATTACAAGAGGTGATCTACTAAACATTATTCCACTAGTAGTATTTGATGCCATAGTTGCTTCATCTAGACGTCCTCCAGCAAGACCTCCAATAAGGTACAATCATCCTGGGGCTATACCTCCTCCACCTCCTGTACCAGGAGTTGGACCTCGTCCTCCAATTCCAGTTAGACCTGATGTAAGACCTGGACCTACACCAGTTAGACCTGATCTAAGACCAACCCCAACTCCTCGTCCTACACCTGTTAGACCCGATGTAAGACCTGGACCTGCTCCAGTTAGACCTGATCTAAGACCAACCCCAGCTCCTCGTCCTACACCTGTTAGACCTGATGTAAAACCAACTCCTACTCCTCGTCCTACACCTATTAGACCTGATGTAAAACCAACCCCTACTCCTCGTCCTACACCAAGTGTAAGACCTACTCCAGCTCCTCGTCCTACACCTAGTATAAAACCAACTCCTACTCCTCGTCCTACACCTGTTAGACCCGATGTAAGACCTGGACCTGCTCCTATTAGACCTGATCTAAAACCAACTCCTACTCCTCGTCCTACACCTAGTGTAAAACCAGCTCCTACTCCTCGTCCTACACCTACACCAAGTGTAAGACCTACTCCAGCTGGCAGACCTGGACCTGGCGGAAACGGTGGACCTGGACCAAGACGTTAATTGATATGATCTAGATATTAAAAAGGGAGACATCTTTTGTTTCCCTTTTTTATTAGTTAAACCAGTTTCTTCGTATTCTACCCCAACCTAAATTTCTTATTCAGGACTAACTGATCTTTACAAAAAAATCTTGCAATTAACTAATTAAAATTATAGAGATATTTATATTTTTTTATAATTTAACTAATTTTTTTTATTTTTTTTACGAAATACATTTAAAACCTATCGGATACCAAAAGGTTAGTGAAGATTTTTGTAAAAATCTACGTAGGAGTCCTAAGTGAGAAGGATCTTATTTTTGATCTTAAATATACTCATATGTACTATCTGTTATTTTTTAGTACATGGAGTACTTATTGGATAAAATATAAAAACAAATTTACCCCATATTTAAAAAGAGAAGCCCTTTAAGCTTCTCTTTTATTTTTTATAAAATACAAACTAAATTTGAATCAAATTAACTTCTTACTTTTTGGATATGTCTTTGAGTTTTATTTAAAACTTTTTTTCTAAGTCTGATATTTACTGGAGTAATCTCTATCCATTCATCATCATCTAACCATTCCAAACATTTTTCAAGAGGCATTAGCTTTGGTGGTTTAAGAGTAACAAAAGCATCCTTACTGGTAGATCTTACGTTTGTAAGTTTTCTCTCTTTACAAGGATTAACATCAAGATCATTTCCACGACTACACTCTCCTACAATCATCCCTTCATATACCTTCACCCCAGGAGTAACAAATAAAACCCCACGAGGTTCCAAAGCCAACAAAGAATACTCAACGCATTCTCCATCACGATCTGAGATCAAACAACCGTTATTTCTATGAAGAAGTTCTCCTTTATAAGGTTCATAACCAATGAGTTCAGAACTAAACAGTCCTTCTCCACGAGTTACTGTAAGAAAATATGATCTAATTCCTAATATTCCCCGAGTAGGTATTTCAAAAGAAAGTCTTACTCTAACCTCACCATCTAAGGTTCTACTACTTTCTATTGTCTCATAACTTGATAAAATTCCTTTTCTTTTTTGGAAAAGTTCAGAAACATCTCCGATATATTTTTCTGGAATATCTAAAATTGCCCTCTCTACAGGTTCCAACTTATTTCCATGCTCATCGGTTTGAATCAATACTACTGGTTTTCCAACCATAAACTCAAAACCTTCTCTTCTTAACTTTTCAATTAAGATAGCAAACTGCAGTTCCCCTCTTCCCAGTAATCTAAATCTATCAGCTGAATCTGTTTCTTCGAATCTTAAAGCAACATTTGCCCTTACCTCACGGATCAAAAGTTCTCTAAGTTTTCTTGACTGAACAGCTTCTCCTTCCTGACCAGATAAAGGTGAAGTATTAATCGAAAAAATCATCCCAATAGTAGGTTTTTCAACTTCAATACGTTCAAGAGGTTCTTTATCATGATTTGAACTTATGGTATCTCCTATCTCAAAATTAGAACTTCCAGCAATCAACACCACATCTCCCAGTATTGTAGTATCAATGTCTTTTTGCTCCAGTCCTTCAAATGAAGAAAGTTTTATACATGTGAAATCTTCTCTAACTTCTTCTCCTTTTTCATTTTTACCAATACGAGTTAACATACCTCCTTTTGATACAGATCCGGAAAGAACCTTACCTACTGCCATCTGTCCTACAAAATCGGAATAGAAAATATTTGTAACAAGTAATCTAAAATCAGGATCATCTAAAGTCTTAGGAGAAGGAAATTCATTGATGATAAGATCAAACAAAGGAGCTAGCTTTTCTTTTGCCAATGACTCATCTGAAATTCTATCTACAATATCTGAACTGTATCTAGTACACCACCCCTGTCTTCCACATCCTACAAGAATAGGAAAATCAGCTTGTTCATTAGTTGCTCCAAGTTCTATAAAAAGATCAAAGATTTTATCAATTACTGAATTTATAAGTGTTGGATTTCTTTGAACTTCAGGCCTATCTATTTTATTTATAAAAAGAGCTATTTTAAGTCCTTGACGGATAGCTTTTTCTAAAACAAACCTGGTTTGAGGAAGAGCACCTTCAGCGGCATCCACAAGAAGAATAGCTCCATCTGCCATGTTCATAATACGTTCTACTTCTCCACCAAAATCAGCATGGCCTGGAGTATCAATGATATTTACCTTAAGATCCCCTAGATGAACTGAAGCATTTTTAGCAAGGATAGTGATACCACGTTCTCGTTCTTGATCATCTGAATCAAGAATTCTAATCTCGTTATTCTCTCTAGCAAAAGTTCCTGCCTGTTTTAATATAAAATCAACCAGTGTCGTTTTTCCGTGGTCTACGTGAGCTATAATACATATGTTTCTTAAATCTTTACTCATAATCTCTATAACTTCCTAAAAACATTAGTTTAATAATTTTTATATTAAAAAGCTCAATCATACTCACCGGCTACCCTAGCCGAGTATATACATCATAAATAAGTATGATTAATAAATACCCCTAAAATGAATGGGTGATATTCTAACACTCCATTTCAATATTGGAAATAAAAATCTGATATTTTTTACCATACTGGTATCCCCTACCGCTTTTTAGAAATAAGGGATAAAAATTCATCCCTTGTCTCTTTATTCTTCCTAAAAGATCCTAACATACTACTCGTTACGGTAAAGGAGTTTTGTTTTTCTACCCCTCTCATCATCATACATAGATGGTAGGCCTCACAGACTACCCCTACCCCAAAAGGATGAAGGACCTCAGTTACAGCAGAAGAGATCTCGTTTGTAAGTCGTTCTTGAACCTGTAACCTTCTAGAGTACATCTCTACTATTCTTGCTAGTTTTGAAAGACCTATAATCTTTCCATCTGGAATATAACCAATATGACACCTTCCATAAAAAGGTAAAAGATGATGCTCACACATACTGTAAAACTCAATATCTTTTACAATAACCATATCGTG
>CACXFL010000066.1 GCA_902766925.1 uncultured bacterium
AATCATAAATAATTTTCTTCCAAGACGAGATAGTTCTGAACATATTAAAATATCTCCCTCCTTTAAATTACTAAGACATCCTCCTAGTGCTCTTTGATTAGGATCAATAACACCAGATACTCCTGAATCTTCTATAAATTTATCAATTATTAGATTTAGGGTTTTAGCTTTATGAATAATTCCGTGTTTTTGTTTTTTTGAGTCTTGTTTATCTGTACTTACACGAATATAAGCATATATCATCTCGTGTTCCTCCTACATTGATGATTAAAATTAAAAAATATTATTGTAAGGAGTACTGGATAACAGTTTTAGATTGTAATATCTTGAGCTATTATTTTATCTTAATTTTTTTTATCCATATAAACTTGAAAGGTATCAAGAGGTCAAAATATTTTATTATTAGTAAAATATACTAAGGTAATACTGATAGAAATAGTAATAGTACTTTTATTAAAAATGGCAGGAGGATCATCTGTAGGAGAATAGGTTGCAAGTGGAGATGATGTAGCAGACATTGTAGTAGAAACTTCCAGTACCGTTTATATCATTGAACTAAAGATGGATCAAAAAGTAGACGTTGCTAAAAATCAGATACAAAATAGAAGATACGCAGATAAATATCTTCATGATGAAAAATATAAGAATCATAAAATTATAGGAATAGGGCTGTGTTTTAGTTCTCTAAACTGCAACTTAATTGATAAAGGAGCTTGCCAAATTAGCTCATACAATTTGATATCTTTATTATAAAGCTTGTTAAGATAAAGTTTGATAGTTAACATTTTGAATAAGTTTAAATTTCTCACTCAAATCTTCTAAATTTTTCTAATACATTCTTCACGGCTAAAAATTGTAGATTTAAACCTTATATCTACAGTTATAGATATTTTGACAAAAGAAGAGTTGCTACACTAAAGAATACCATAATTCCACAAACATCTACTAGTGAAGCAATAAGAGGAGAAGAACTTACTGCAGGATCAAATCTAAGAAGTTTCATTAAAAATGGAAGCATAGCACCGATTACTCCACCAAAAGCTACCACCCCTATCAAAGATATTCCTACAGCTACACCTACAATAATAGGAAGATGCCAATAAAAATATACTGCAGAAAATCCTAGTAGAGCCAAAGGAAATCCTAGTCCTATCCCAGCCAAAAACTCCCTTACAAGTACCTTATACCAATCTTTTCCAGCTATTTCTTTTATGGCAAGTCCTCTAATAATTAAAGATGCAGATTGAGATCCACAGTTACCACCAGCAGCTACAATTAAAGGAAGAAAGAATACAAGATAGGTATATTTTTCAATAGATACCGTAAAGGTCTTCATTATATCCCCTGAGAAGATACCGCCGAAGAACAAAAGTACCAGCCACAGCACTCTTTTTCTAATCAACACTAAAAAATGGGTATCAAAATAAGAATCTTCAATAACTCCAGTACCACCGAATTGTTGGATATCTTCACTTGCATCTTCTTCAGCAACATCAAATACATCTTCTGCAGTAACAACTCCTACGAGTTCTCCATCTTTTACAACAGGATAAAAATTTCTATCATATTTTCTAAAACAATCTACAGCTGAGGTTTCAGGATCATCTGCTGATAGAACCACGTAAGTAGGACCTACTACATCAGAAACAAGTTCTGCAGAATCTGCTACAAAAAGTTTCCCTAAACTTAAATCCCCAATATATTGTTTATTTTCATCTACAACAAACACATGTTGAATAAGATCTTCAGGAAAACGTGAAGCATTCCAACGTATATAATCTATAGCTTGAGCAACCGTCATATCCTTATCAACAGCAAGGTACTCTGGAGTCATAAGCCTTCCTACAGAAGACTCCGGATACGATAAAAGTTTTGCAGCTATATTTTGTTCTTTAGGATCTAGTTTTAATAAAAACCTTCCCCTATCTTCTTCATCAATCTCTTCCAGTAGACGAGTTCTATCTACAGGATCCATCTCATTTAAAATAAAGGTTGAATAATCTTCAGGAACAAATCTAAGCAGTTCTCTTTGCTTTTCTATAGATAGATATGAAAATATTTCAGCTCTTCTTACTTTAGGTATAAGTCTAAACGCCATCACACATTGGCTTGCTTCTTCATTCTCTAAGGCTTCTGCAATATCAGCAGATTCTAACACCTTAAACAGAACCTTTAACCTGTTATAGTTTTTAGATTCTAAAAAGACACCAATCTGTTCTTTTGTAAGTTCAAGTTTATCCATTATACCCTGACTTTCAATCAGGTTAGAGATAGTCTCCACCTCTTACCTGTAAAATCGTATCATCCATCAATCACACTAAAAGCTATCGTACAACTGCTACCTTCTATATCCACATCAGAACTATAGGTATACCCTGACACTTTCTCTTCGGAACCAATTACCCTAAATTTTAGAGCAAGCACCTCTCCACAAAGATATTCCCTATTCTCTTCAAGGGCTTGTCCCATTTTAGAATCACATCTTACAGCCAAATCTATCCTGTTAGATACATGAAGATTAAATTCTTTTCTAAGATTTTGAACCCTATTTACTACTTCCCTAGATAGTCCTTCTCTTATAAGTTCTTCTGTTAAAGTAGTATCAAGTAGTACTGTAACCCCTGATTCACTAGCAATAGGAGTTCCATCTTTAGAAGATCTTTCTATTAAAAATTCTTCTTTACTAAATTCTCTATCTAACAACTTAACAGTTTTACCTTGATCTAGTTGTTCAACCACAGCTGCAGTCTCTTCATAACTCATACCTTCTAATAGAGTTTTAAGTTCAGAGATTTTTTTACCAAGTATCTTACCAAGTATTTTTAAATTAGGTTTAAAACTTAAATTTACATACGCGGTCTCATCAGTAGAGTAAACTATATCTTTAATATTAAGTTCTTCTTTTATAATTTCACTACTTTGTTCTAACCTCTTTTTATCCTCAGCTTTTCCAGTAAGAATACTAATACTTTGTAAAACCTGACGTGTTTTAATTTGATATTTTGCTCTTAAACTTCTTCCTAGATTTACTGCAGTTCTTGTAAGAGACATTCTTTTTTCTAGATCAGTATCAATCAAAGATTCATCACAGCAAGGAGCATCTTCTAAATGAACCGATTCTTTAGCACCATCGAGCCCTTCAGTAAGATGCTGATACATTCTATCTGAGATAAAAGGAGCAAAAGGAGCAAGAATTTTAGTAAATTCACAAAGTACATGATAAAGTGTTGCATAAGCAGAAGCTGTATCCTTACTTATTCCCTCGCTTGATCCAGACCAGAATCTACGTCTAGATAATCTAATATACCAATTAGTTAAATTATCTATAAAATCTATAAGAATTGGTACTACCTGAGATACCTGATAGTTTTCCATTTGATAATGAACTTCTTTCTTTAAGGATTGAAGTTTAGATACTATCCAATTATCTAAATCATTATCTGATTTTAAAGGATGAGACAGCAGTTCTACATCTGGTTGCCAATTATCTACATCAGCATAGGTAGTCAGAAAACTAAAAGCATTCCATAAAGGAAGTAGTACAAGTCTTGCTGTATCTCTCAC
>CACXFL010000067.1 GCA_902766925.1 uncultured bacterium
ACAAGAGAACCTCAAAGCTATTCTCTTTCAAACCTTAAAAATTATATATCCTGTGGAGCTTCTCCTCGTTCTAGTATCTATTTAGAACAGGTATCTAAGGTTCATGCTTTGCTTCAAGGAAGATCCTTTGTTATTCCTCAAGATATTAAAGATATAGGAGAGGATATACTGAGACATAGGATTCTTCTAAGTTATGAGGCTCAAGCTGATGGAGTGACAAGTGAAGATTGTATCGCTCAGATATTTGATGGGGTAGATGTTCCTTAAGTGTAGTGGTGTAGATCTATGTGGTTTTTTAATAAGAAACTAAAAGATAGACTTGATAGTTTTGGCTCTAGCGATGATGGGGATAAAAAAGAGGTCAAAGAGCTTCTCTCCTCTGAGGTGCTAGCAAAGATCCAAAGGCTGCAGCTTAAAGCAGGATGGAAGGTTACTGACTCACTTCTTGGTAAGTATTCTTCAGCTTTTAGAGGGTCTGGGATGGAGTTTGAAAAACTCCGTGAATATGTGGTTGGAGATGATGTAAGAAACATAGACTGGAAAGTTACAGCAAGAATGCAAAAAGCTTTTGTAAGGGAATACCGAGAAGAAAGACAAATGAGTGTAATTCTTGTGGTAGATGTAAGTGGGTCTATGAACTGGGGAAGTGGTTCAAAGACTAAAAAGGATATAGTGTTGGAACTTGTTTCAATCCTTGGATTTATCTGTAATAAAAATAACGATAGGATAGGACTGGTGCTGTTTTCAGATAAGGTTCAAAAGTTTATCCCACTAGGAAAAGGTAGTGCTCATGTTTGGAACCTTATAAAATCTACTATGTTTTGTAGATCTGAAGGTAGTGGTAGTAATTTAGAAGAAGTACTGCTCTTTTTAAGACGTAGTGTAAAAAGAAAAGCTACTATTTTTGTTATAAGTGATTTTTTAACCAGTGAGGGTAGCCAAAGTTTGTCTCATATGGCAAGGTTTCACGACTGTAGTTGTGTTAGGGTATACGATAGGTTAGAAGAGGATTTATTTGATGTTGGTGTGGTGGATCTAGAAGATATAGAAAGTGGAAAAAGTTTGCATCTAGATTCTAAAGCTCTAGTAAAAACTTATCAGGATCAAGAGAAGAAAAGGGTTAGTGAATTTGAAAACTTTTTAAAAAGAAATCGTATTGGATATATGCCACTATCCTCAGATTGTGATGACATAGTTAAAGAGTTAGAACTATATATAAAGAAAAAAACAGCTACAAGGAGATAGTTTCAAGTTATGGATAAGTCTCTTCCTTTTGATATTTATGGACTGGTTCCTTATACAGATTATCTAAAGATTATTCTTATTGCGATTGTAATATTAGCTATAGCTATAGGGTTATGGTTTTTAGTTAAATTTATAGTCTCAAAATTTAAAAAAAATAGAAAACAAGAGGCAAAAAAAACTCCTTTGGAATTAATGGATGAGATTCTAGTTAAACTTAAAAAAGAAGATAGTAATGAGTCTGAAGGGGCATTTTACGAGAAAATCAGTATGTTATTTAGAGAAGGGTTAGAATTGGGGCTGGGATTTACAGCTACCAGTATGACTATCGGAGAGATAAAAGATCATATTATGCGATCGTTTTTTTTAGATCGAGATAAACACGAAATTATGCAATTTTTTAAAGTAGCAGATCTAGTAAAATTTAGTACGCATACAACCTCAGAGAATGATCGTCTTATATATAGGGAAAAACTTACAGGATGGTTAGAGGTAGTTAAAAAAGATATGGAAAGAAAAATCCTGGAAGAAGAAAAAAGAAAACAAGAACAACAAAATGAAAAGCAAGTAGAAAATTTGGATAAGAGGGATAATTAATGTATTTTGAACATGGATATTATCTGATATTGATACTTCTTACAATACCAGTAGTGATATATTATTTAAAACCAGTACGAGTTAAATTTAGCTCTACCTTTAAACTTAGAGACTATTCTACTAGTAGAGGAGTTGTGGCACTGATTTCTCCACTAGATCTATTATTATTTTTAGTGGGGGTGGTATCACTTATAGTGGCTCTAGCTCGTCCTGGAATAGCTGATAAGGAATCAAAGAAGGTAGCTGAAGGTATTGATATTATGCTTGGAGTAGATGCCTCTGGAAGTATGGCAGCACTTGATTTTAAAATAGGAACTGAGCATGTATCAAGATTGGATGCTGTTAAATCAGTTATTAAAAATTTTATTTTAGAAAGACCAAACGATAGAATTGGAATGGTTGTGTTTGGTACTAATGCTTATACTCAAATTCCTCTTACCTTAGATCATAATGTATTTAACATGTTTTTAGATAGGGTTGAGATTGGAATAGCTGGAGATTCTACAGCGGTTGGAGATGCTATAGCTGTAGCTACAAATAGGTTAAAGGATGTAGAATCTAAAACTAAGGTAGTAATTCTTCTAACAGATGGGGTATCAAACGCAGGAACTCTTAGTCCTAAGGCTGCAGCATCTGCAGCAGCAGGACTTGGTATTAGGGTTTATACCATAGGTATAGGACAACAAGGTCCAGTTCCTATTCCTCAAGATACAGTATTTGGAAAAAGAATAGTTCAGGCAGAACTTCCCGTAGATGAAGCAAGTTTAAAAGAAATAGCAGCTAAGACAGATGCTAAATTTTTTAAAGCTTCGGATACTACTTCATTGCAGGAAATATACGATCTTATAGATAAATTGGAAAAAACCCGTATGGAAATTAATGATAATAAAAGGTACACGGATATATTTGATGTATTTTTACTTATAGGACTCAGCTCTTTATTACTGCTGGCTGTGTTTAATATAACTCGTTTTAAGAGGTTAGCTTAAATGTTTAGTTTTGGTGATTATTCTAAACTCTTTTGGCTCGCTATCCTGGTTCCTGGGATGGTAGCTTTAAGTTGTATTAGATTTAAAATAATAAAAAGAAAGTTGGAAACTCTATCGGTATTTAAAGAAAGGTTTCAAGATAGTTTTGATTTTGTTTTTTCTAGTTTAAGATTTGTGATCAAAGAATTTTTATTTACTATGGCCGTGGTACTGATTGTTGTAGCTGTAGCTAAACCTAGAATAGGATATGAGTACAAGGAGGTTAAAACCTCAGGATCTGATATTGTAGTGGTTTTGGATCTATCTAAAAGTATGTATGCTCAAGATGTAAAACCTTCAAGAATTGAGGTGGCTAAAAGAAAGATAAAGGATCTACTGGCTTTAGTTAGGGGAGATAGAGTTGGAGTGGTAGTGTTTTCAGGTTCTTCTTTTGTCCTGTGTCCATTAACTCAGGATTATTCCGTGGTAGATCTTTTTTTAGAATCCTTGGATTATGGTACTATGCTTGTTCCTGGAACTTCCTTGGATGAAGCACTTTTGAGTGCTATCTCTTCTTTAAATGAAGCCTCTTGGGATGAGAGTCAGTCTCGATCTATTGTTCTTTTTACAGATGGGGAGGATCATGGAACTACACTTGATAAGGTACTCGATTCTGCAAAAGAGAATTCAATTAGTATTCATACTATGGGAATTGGAACCCTGCAAGGAGGCCCTATTCCATTAGAGTCTGGAGGTTTTCAACAAGATCGTTCTGGAAAAATTGTAATTACAAAATTAAATCAAGATATACTTCGATCTATCTCAGAGAAAACCTCAGGGGTATCAGAAGTGGTGTCCTTAGATGGATCTGAGATGTCTCGTATTTATTATCAAGGAATATTAAAACAGGATAAGGTTCAATCAGATGATCATCAAAAATTATCAGCTACTGGAGTAACTAAAGAGAAAGTCTGGAATGAAAAATATGGACCTTTTACGGGGGTAGCATTGGTACTACTTTTTGTGTCTTATTTTATTAGACCAATTAGAAGAAAATCAATTTAGACATAGAAATTTAGAGGTAAACCATGAAACAGAGGGGTTGTGTAAAACTTATATTAGTAGAGATATTTTTTATAAGTATATCATTACTGGTACTAGCACTTGGATCTAGATCTTACTGTTATTCTCAAAAAAAAGCATACTCTGCTTTTGACAAGGGAAATTATGAAGAGGCTTTAAAACAGTTTAATGAAAGAGATAAGAAAAATCCTAAGGATATAGAAAATCTTTACAATAAAGGAGTTACTGAGTACAAGTTAAAAAAATATGATGATAGCATAGAAAGTTTTGCCTCGGTTGCTTCTTCTACTAAAGATAAAAATCTCAAAACTCAATCACTATTTAATCTAGGGAATGCAGAAGCTCAAGTTTCTAATTTTGATGGAGCTATAGCTTCTTATGAAGAAGCTTTAAAACTAGATCCTGATAACGAAAGAATTAAAACTAATCTTGAATATGTAAAACAACTGAAAGAACAAAAACAAAACCAAAAACAGGATAAAAATAATCAAGATAATAAAAACGATCAAAACCAAAACCAGGATCAAAACCAGGGGCAAAATCAAGATCAAAATAATAAAGATAATAAAAATGATCAAAACCAAAACCAAGATCAAAACCAAGAATCCCAAAATGATCAAAACCAAAACCAAGATCAAAATAATAAAAACGATCAAAGCCAAAAGCAGGATCAAAACCAAGAATCCCAAAATGATCAAAACCAAGATCAAAAGCAATCACAAGCTCAAAACCAAGATAAAGATAAAAATAGTAGTGAAGAATCTAGACAAAATGCTTTGGGTGCAGTTCAAGAAGAAAAGAGTGATGAACAAAAACTTAAAGAAAAACAGGCTCAAGCGATACTTAATAGAGTAGAGGATAAAGCTCCTGAGTATATGAATAAACTTAATTCTAAAGAAAGAACTAAAATGAAAAATAAAAAAGTGGATAAAGATTGGTAGATACTAACTAGAGTGGATAAGTTGTGCTAGAATATAGAAAAGGTTTTTGTAAAAAAGGAAAAGGAAAGATATGGTTCAGAAAATAAAAAAAGGATTTTTACTACTGTGTTTAATAATGTGTTGGGGACAGATTCTTTACGGAGGATCACTGATTCTGAGTATAGATAAGAATGAAGGATCAGTATATGATCAATTTTATCTAAAAGTTAAGATTACAGGAAGTGGATCGGATAATATAAGTTTACCAGAGGTTCAAGGACTTAACTATCAAGAAGCAGGAGTTTCTAGAAGTTTTAATATGGTTAATGGCTCGGTATCAAAATCCTTGGAAAAGACTTTTATAATCACAGTGGATTCTCCAGGAACTTATACTATTCCATCTATTAGTATGAAAATAGATGGTACTATAGTTAATTCAAACAGTATCACGTTGAAGGTAGAAGAAAACCAAGATCAACAAAATGATACCTCTGGCGGTGATTCTGACCGAAAAACTAAAGATATTTTTGTAGAAAGAAAGATAGATAAACAAAGTGTTTATGTGGGAGAAACTATTGAAGTAAAATCACTCTTTTACTATAGAACTCAGGTATCTGATATTAGCTCTGTTGGAAAAAACTGGCCTGATAATTTTTCTCCTGTTATAGAGAAAAAAAATAGAAATTACTCTCTTGTAAAAAATGGAATTGAATATAATGTAGTGGAGTTAACTGATGTTTTACTGGTTACTGGAACTAACCATAAGGAACTTCCTTCTTTTGTAGTAAGAGCTATGGTTCCTGAAGAAAATACGAGATCTATGGGAGGAATGGGGTTTTTTGATGATTTCTTCTCTAAAGTTAATACCACTCCTAAGGTGTTTAGTTCAAAACCTATATCATTAGATATTAAAGCTCTTCCTAATCCTAAACCTAAAAACTTTTCATCACTAGTAGGTAATTTTAAAATTAATGCTTCTCTTTCAGATCGTGAGGTAAAAGTAGGAGATACTGTAACACTGACCGTATCTGTTGAAGGGCAAGGAAGTCTTGAAGGACTCGATGAACAAAGTCTTGGGTTAAAAATAGATAGTAGTATAAAAGTATATCCGGATAAACCGGGCTTTTCTAGAAATGATGGAACTTTTATATCTGAATCTAAAGTTTTTAAATTTGCACTGGTTCCTAGTAAGGTAGGTAAATTTAAAATAGAAGATATAAAACTTAATGTTTTTGTACCTAAACTAGGAGATTATACGGACCTTGTAGCTGAAGTTGGTGAAATTTCGGTAGAAGAAAATCCTGATGCTAATATTTCTGCCCAAGTTAATCAACCTAGCTCCTCGGATTCTTCTCAAACTCTAAAAGAAGATGTTAAATATTTAAATCAGGATATTAAAGATATAAAAAGAAAAAATGATTCTTCCTCGGATGAACTTAACCTAGATAGTTTTAAACTAGGAGTTATCATTAATTTTATTCCTGTAGTTCTTTTGATTATTTTGGTACTGTATAAAATATCTAGGTTTATAATTCAAAGACAAGATAGAAAAAAAGCCCGTGCTTATAAAACTATGACGGATAGTTTTTCTAAGATAGAAAAGATAGACCTATCGGATAGGGATAAATTATTAAAAATAAAAGAAGCTTTTATAGATTATTTGAGTATTAAACTAGGTGAAGAAGCTAGAAGTAAAACTATGGAAGAGATTGATTCTTTATTTAGATCTAAATATAAATCCAGTGATGAATTTGGATCAGTTCTTAAACAATTTGATGTTGCGTATTATGGAACAGATAAGGATCTTACTATAAGTTTAGCTCAGGTTATTGAAGTTTTAAAAAAACAAGCTAAACTTTTAAAATAAGAAAGGACCGCAATGATATCAAGATATTTAAAATATGTTTCAGTGTTTATTGTAAGTTTTTCTATATCTACTCTACTAAGTAGTGGTCTGGTATTTTCTCAAGAATCACTCCAAAAAGAGTTTGAAAAAAGTTATGATAGTTCCGACTATAAAAATGCAATAATTTTTATGGAACAAAAAATACAAAATGAAAAAAATGGTACTAACTACTATAATCTTGGTAATGCCTATTATAAAAATCATGAACTCGGAAAAGCTTTTGCAAGTTATTTGAAAGCAAGAGAACTTGCTCCGCTTGATTCTTCTATAAAAGCAAATATTAACTTCATAAAAGATAGACTGGTAGATAGTTTAGAAACCGAGTATGTTACTACCACCGATATGTTTTTCTTCTGGAATTTTTTTATAAATAAAAAAACTTCCTGGTTTATACTTACAATTCTTCTAGCTTGTTTTTTTATTTCTATTTTGGTTCTGGTTTTAAAACAGCAAAAAAGAACCCCTCGTATTATAACTACTGTTCTTTTTATTCTTAATGTAATTTGGTCTATTTCTTTTGTTGTTAAATATAATCAAATGAGTTGGACAGCTGTAATTGGAGAAACAGTGGAAGTTAAAAGTTCTCCAAACTCGGAGTCTTCTTCACTGTTTTCTTTACATGAAGGAGCTCCAGTTATGATTCAGGATAAACTCTACGAGGGAAACTGGTATAAAATTAAACTTTCTGACGGTAAAGAAGGCTGGATACAAAAAGATGAACTTTGGGTTTATTGATTTAACTGAATAAATATATTCCAACTGTGATAAAAAACTGATTACCTTTGGTAAATGAGGGGAAATTTTTAATCCTATACGTGTTAAAATGTATAGTTTGTTAAGTTTTGTCTTGCAAAATACTATTCTCTTTTATAAAAGAAAGTACATTTTCAGATTTTCTAATTTGTTAGATTAAATAATTAAATTATAGATGATAGAGAGGGATATATGTTTAGAACCAAACATATTGTGTTAGGTGTTTTTTTCTTTTTTATTTTTGGGGTTAATTCAATTTGTATTGCTGAATCAGAAGAATCAAATGAATGTAGTAAATTATTTATTAGACAAGTTTTAGAAGAAGCAATTCAAAGAACTAAAGAAGATGTAGCTAAGGTTAAATTAACCGCAGATACTAAAATTCTTCTAGAACTCATAGAGAATATGGCTGCAGATTGTGATTCGATTTATAAATATTTTAAAATAAACGAGGACAATCTTTCTAGAGAAGAACAAGAAGAACTATATTTAATGTTTGAATTTTTTAAATCTCAACTTTATATTTCTTCTTGGGAATCTGTTTTAACTAAGGGTAAATATCTTAGTTATCAAAATATGAAGGCTGATCTTTATAAAAAATTTAAAATTTCATCCAAGAAAAATCTTCTTTCAACTATGGAAAAAGAATTAGAGGAATTTAAAAACATAAAAGGTTCTAATCTTTTTGTATTTAACGTATGGACTAAATTAATTTCTAAATATCAAGGGTTTTATAGAGTTGATAGAATTAAAGATAAGGTAGGCCTTCTATTAAGGGATATTTATACTATATCCGTTTTTTCAAAAAATATAGTAGATACCAACAGTGTATTTGGTTCAGTTGCTTTTTGGATGTTTAAATATAGTAGAATTCTTCCTAAGGTATTAGAGAATTTTGAATTTAATTATACAACTAATTTTTATTATACACCTACTTCTTTTATGATAGATAGTTTAATTGAATCTATCTATGAAAAACTTCAAAAGATTATTAATAACTTAGGTAAAAATGAGTTTGTTCGTTTTATGAGAGCAAGTTTAGATAGTGAACTTCTTGTAGATCTAGCAACTAAAGATACTGATGTTGATTTGGATAGAACCTTTATTTTTAGATTTGTAAACAGTTATACTAGTTACCTAGAGGTGGCTTTAGATAATCAAAGATCAACAATATTTAAAGGAGTTGATACTTTAAATCTAACAGCTGTACTTTCTAGGGTAAAAGAAGAACAACTAGGACAATGGATGATTGATGCTATGGAAGTTCCTGAAAATCTAGATTTAAATCTAGTAGATTTTATTATAGCTGTATATTATTGGATGGATTTAAATACTACTGTAAAAGATGGTTCTTCTATAGAAAAAATATATAATGATCCTGCTTCTGAAGTAGCTACAGTTAAAACTATGATGAATGAGTTTTTAAAATTGGATGATAAAAATAAAATTAATTTTTTGTGGTATCTTGTTGGAGACACTACGTTTAAAAAAGAATTTTTATACTTAGCTTATGCGTTTGGATTTTATATAGATCACAACTTTGATATTAGTGAAGAAGATAAAAGACTTGTAAGAGAGTTTATATTAGAAAATCATACGGTACTAGAAGCTAAAAATGATTTTATAGAAAGACAAATCTATTTTAGTCTAAAAGATGAGTTAGATGATAACGATAAATAACTCTAATTTATAAGTAAATACTTAGTATAAGTTTTAAAACAAGCCTTCTATCAACTATTTGGTAGAAGGCTTGTTTTGATACCAGTCTTGTTTGTAATAATAATCTATAAGCATTGAAATTAGAGTTTTAGCTACTGCAAGTACTGGAATTGTAAGAATTACTCCCCATACACCCCAGTTATATCCAAAAGCTATAACTGAGATAAAAATTAGGATTGGATGAACTCCAATTTTATTACCCATAATTTTAGGAACACATACGAGTCCATCTATGGTAGGAACTATTATAAAAGTAGCTACTACCCCTATTACAGTCCAAGAAGTTACAGGACAAGCTATAAGAACTATTGCCGATAGAATACACCCCACTATAATATCAGCATAAGGTATTAATCTACATATCCCACAAATTATTCCGATAGTGATAGCAAAAGGAAGTCCTGAGATTAAAAATCCTATAGTATAGAGTACTCCAAGAATTAGAGCTATAATCACTTGACCTCTGATTACAGATTTAAGGGAACTATCAACTCTTTTGTAAATATTTAAATATGAACCTCTAACATCTTCAGGAATAAGTGTTAAAAACTTATTAGACAGAGAAGAACAATTTTTTAATATAAGATAACAAATCAAAGGAAGAATACATAGATCTATTGCAAAGTTTAAAATAGAAGAGGTTTTTTGATAAAACTGAGAAAAAATACCACTGATTACATCAAAGTTTGACATAATATCCATACTTAGTAGTTTTTCTTTTAAAGAATCTATATCTGAGGAGAAATTAAGATTAAGTAGGGATATAACCTTAGTTACAAACTGTTCTAGGTGTTCATGATAGTAGAGTTTTGCTTTAGGAAGAAGTTCCAATATTGTTTGTACTTGAGTTATAAGAATTGGAATAATGATAGATATACAAACTACAGCAATAAGAACAAAAAAACATATTATAGTAAGAGCCGAAGCTCGAGGGGAGAATCTATACTTTCTTTCTAGAAAAGAACTAACTGGGTAGAATAGATAGGTAAATACACAAGAAACTATTGCTATTAGAATAAACCTTCTAAATACAAAGGAACATGCGAGAAGTAAAATTAGGGTTCCTATCAAAGCTATCAAAAATCTTTTAAAAGAGGTAGTACCACCTAGTTTTAATTTAGAAAACATGGAGTTTGTTTCTTGATTTATCTCACTCATTTTTAATTCTTTCCTTACTATATGGAAAAACTTAGGATGATAACACTTAGGTGTTTATCATCTACACTATAGTAAGGTATTTTAACATAAATTTTAACTATGGTGCATCAATATAATTACTGGATTTAATATACGGAAAAATAAAATATTTTTTTTAAACTTTTCTTTTATCCCAACCATTAATGTTACCGCGCAAATGTAGGCACTAGATATGTATAACGAAGAAATAAAAACTTATCCCATAATCTTCTTATTCTTCAGATTTAAGGATATAATTATAATATGGATAATCTAATCGTACCATGTGTAAAACAACTAATCTATAGAATATAAGGATTAATACGTAAATCATTATGGGATATATATTCTACTTAATCTTTTAGAGGTTATCTTATGAAAAAATACCTTCTAATGGCAGCGGGAGTGGTGAGCCTTTTACTAATTACAATAGTTACAGTTAAGGTTAGCTCAGGAAAGTTTTACTCCTATCCTGATTTTACAAAAATGAACCTCTACTACATACAAGGAGAACTTTTTAACTTAAGTTATGTTGAATTGAATTGGTTGAAAC
Organism: uncultured bacterium; assembly: GCA_902766925.1. GTDB lineage: Bacteria > Bdellovibrionota_B > Oligoflexia > Oligoflexales > CACXFL01 > CACXFL01. Next base: position 10,918 of record CACXFL010000067.1, read on the forward strand.
AACCTTATAATCTTTCTAATGCAGAAATTAAAAAGTTTGAAAACTTTTTTAATCCTCTTTTAGAAAGTTATGTAAAAAATGAAATATTCGAATAAAGTAAAAGCAGCGATGTTACTAGATTATGTTGATAGTATAGATCCTCAAAAAAATTTAGCATTAATGCAAGAAATTACTGATACATCTATTGAAAATTTAGGAAAATCTCCAGAAACACTGGAGTTAATGGAACTTATAGACGCAGTAAGACGAGATAGAGGGAATATAGGAACTAATCTTGAAATTTTACAGGAAGTAATCATTCCCGCTCTAAAACAGGAAGCATATGCCTTATCAGA
>CACXFL010000068.1 GCA_902766925.1 uncultured bacterium
ATATATAGATGATAATAATAGTTATATTAGAAGTAATACAGGATATAGTAATATTATGTGTTCTAGTTCTTATGCTACAGGTGTAGCTCAAGACAAACGATGTATAAATCTTTTGGATGATGCTAGTGTACGAAGTTTTGTTGAAACATTTAAAGGTATAAGTGTACGAGAACATCCTAAAGTAGAAGGAGCATCTAATGATGAAGATTATTATTATGCTACTCACTGTTTGAATCCATTGACATGCTTAGGAAACTATCTAACTGATGTTCCTAAAGAGGAAAGATGTGTATCAATAGTTGACATTCATGACGACAGGGCATATTACAACACTATAACTGGAGAAATGGGTACTGAAAAAGTATTTAATATATATTTAGGTAAGGTAAGAGTTCGTACTTTTGGTACGGCTCCATTGACATCTTATCATTTAGGTATGACACAAAGAAAAAATTCTGAAGAAATATTTTCAGATTATATTTCTACTTTGAATAAAAATGTAAAAATATATGGTATCTTACACAAAAATGTTCCGCCTAAAGAAAGTATTGATGAATATGGTAAATATAATGGTATAGATAGAGCTTTTATATATAAAAATGTAATCAAAAGATTTGGTAATTATCCAACTGGAAATATAGAAGAAGCATCTTGTGACTTGTGTAAAGCCGAATGCGATCTTCCAGAGGTATCAGATGAAACTGGATATACTGAGGCTATTAAAAACCAGGTAGAAGGATGTAGAATATGTCAAGAAGGTAAGCCGGCGTGTACTGGATCTTATGAAGAATTATTGGATAGTATATCCACGAATATAGAAAAATATCTAACTGTTAAAGAAATAAGAGTTAGTTCTATTCCAGAACGTATTACTAATATTTCTCTCGGGAAATTAGATCAGTCGGGAAATTTTATAGAAATAAAAAAAGTGGAACTTGGAAAGAATATATTTCAAAAATCAGGTAGATTTGAACTTGAACCAGGATTTGATCTTGAAGGTTCTACACATATTCAAATAAGATATAATTCCGTAAAATAATAATTTAGCTAATAGGCTAGAGTAATTAAGGCCTGTTAAAGCACTATGGACTTTTAGATTTAAGATTAAGTCAACTACCCATCACCAAAGTGAATGGGTTTTGTACCTTTGATGTTTTTTTTGAAATCTTTTTATGAAGGTAGTAGTTAAATTAAATTGGAGCAAAAGGTCTATTGTATGGAAGATAGGTTTTGAAATTTTAGACCAAAGCCGATAATATATAGGGTTTAAGAAAAGAAACTTAAGATTTTTAAATTTATAAATACGAGTATAGTTAATCCAATAATTTATGATTAAAAAATCATCTTAACTTAATTAAAAAAAATGACTTTAAATTCAGTTTTATGTTGTGAGATTTTTTCTAAGGTAGTTTAATACCAAAGTAGGAGTATTTAATTTGAATAAAATAATCTGATAATTTTTGGTAGTTATCAGTTGGTATGAGGGGAATATATGATATTTGATTGGTTTGCTGGAATGTTTTCTAATGATTTAGCTATAGATCTAGGTACAGCTAATACTCTGGTGTATGTAAAGGGGAAGGGTATTGTTATAGATGAACCTTCAGTTGTAGCTGTTCAAAGAGATGGAAATAATAATAAAAAGATCTTAGCAGTTGGAAGAGAAGCTAAAGATATGCTTGGAAGGACCCCAGGATCTATTGTAGCTGTAAGACCTATGAAAGATGGAGTTATAGCTGATTTTGAGATAACAGAAGCAATGCTTAGATATTTTATAGAAAGATCCCACAATAGAAGAACTATGGTAAAACCTAGAATCATTATATGTGTTCCCTATGGTATTACTGAGGTAGAAAAAAGAGCTGTTAAGGAATCTGCAGAATCTGCAGGAGCTAGAGAGGTATTTTTGATAGAAGAACCTATGGCTGCTGCTATTGGTGCAGGACTTCCTATTACAGAGCCTTCTGGAAGTATGATTGTTGATATCGGAGGTGGTACTACTGAAGTTGCTGTTATATCGCTAGCGGGGATAGTGTTTTCTAAATCCGTTAGGGTAGGTGGAGATAAGATGGATGAAGCTATCGTTAATTATCTCAAAAGAAAATATAACCTTCTTATTGGTGAAAGAACAGCAGAACAGATTAAGATAAATATAGGTACTGCTTATCCAGATGAAGATATTAGATCTATGCAGGTTAAAGGAAGAGATCTTGTAGCAGGTATTCCTAAAACTATTGAGGTTGCATCTGAAGAAATAAGAGAAGCTATCTTTGAACCTGTTAATACTATTGTAGAAGCTGTAAGAATAGCATTAGAAAAGACTCCTCCAGAACTAGCTGCAGATATTGTAGATAAAGGTATAGTTCTAGCAGGTGGTGGAGCTTTGATTAAGAACTTGGATGTTCTTCTAAGAGAGGAAACAGGCCTTCCTATTATGATTGCTGATGATCCTCTGACAGCAGTAGTACTTGGAAGTGGAAAAGCTCTTGATCAGTTAGATATTTTGAGTGAAGTAACACTAAAATAGGTATAGATAAGTAAAGTTAACTCCTACCTAGATTTTATCAAAACGGTAGGAGTTTTTTTTTATGTTTTGTTATGGTATCCTTTTTTTATGCTGATTTTGATTAGCTTAGTGAATGCCAATGAGTTCAGGTTGTTTGGAGATCTATGCATATAAAAAGAAAAAAGAAGTTAATTACAGCTACTATTATAGTTATGGTAGCTCTTCCTTTTATATTTTTTGCTTCTAGTAAAACCCCTTGGAGGGGTTCGAAGGTTAGTAGTGTAGTTCAAAATATTATATATCCATTTGAATATATATTTGCTCGATCTATTAGTTTTACCTCAGATATTATATCTCATTATATTTATATTACGGATGTAGCTAAAAAGAACTCTCAATTAGAAAAAGAAATACGTTATTATAAAACTCAACTCAGTAACTATAATGAACTTACTATAGAACTTGAACGTCTTAGAAAACATCTTGAGTTTGTAAAAAGATATCAAAGAAAAATAATACCATCTGAGATAATATCAGCTCCTGCAGGACTTCCTTTTCAATCAATACGTATTACTCACGGTAAAAATAAAGGGGTAGCTGTAGGAATGCCTGTAATTACTGAAAAAGGTATTGTAGGACGTATTATAAGGGTAGGAGCTTTTTTCTCAGATGTTCAACTTATCTCAGATCCTAACTTTAGTGTTGATGTGCTGTTACAGAGAACCAGGGTTAGAGGTATTCTATCTGGGAGTTCAGAACTCGAATGTATCCTAAATTTAAATAGAAGAGTAGAGATTAAAATAGGGGATACTCTTATTACCTCCGGTATTGTTGGGTCTTTTCCTAAAGGACTGGAGGTAGGACAGGTCAAAAGAATTTCTTATTCTGAAGATAATATATATCAAGAAATTACAGTAGAGCCGTGGGTAAATTATAAAACATTGGAAGAAGTATTCATCTTACCAGAAAATGATAAAGATTTTCAAAAAATATCTGAGGTAGCTGGAGAAGACTGGATTGAAAATCAAGTAAATAAAGAAGAACGAGGAAAATAAGAAAAATATAGGTATCTAGAGTGAAATATATTAGTGATAAATTTGATTTAAAAGAAACCTTAAAAAAGTGGTATGAGACACTAAAACCAATTCCATCTGGATCTTTATTTATACTTGATATCTGTTTTATTTTTTTATTTTTGATTCTTTATTTTATTTTAAATAATTTCATAATCCACAGGATATGTTGTGTAGATATAATTACTCCATGGCTATTTATCTACCATATAAAACAAAGAAGTGAGAAGTCTTTTACCCTTTTTTTGATATCAGCTTTTTGTTTAGAAACTCATATGAATATGCCTAAGGGAACATATTTTTGTTCTTATTTTATAATATGGGCTTGTTTGTTTTTAGTTAAAAACAGATTGTCTTGGACTCAACTTAGTACCTGGGTATGTGGATTTTTGATAAGTTTTTGTATTATCATGATTTATATCTTGGTAACTTTATTTGTAGTAGAAGAAAAAATATTTCTCTCTTGGGGAATGTTTGCAAGGATGATAGGGTATCTCGTTCTATCAACTCTTGTAGGGATAGGATATCTAAAAATATATAATAGAATAATTGATTTGAATCTGGATTTTAGACAGTTTGGTTTTAAAAATATAATTAAGAATGTTCATTAACTTAATTTATATAATATTCTTATCTTCTAGTTATCTTTATGATCTTGAATTAGTACGTGAAGTCTTCTTTTTATCTGAGTTTTTTTCTTGTCTGAAAGAGCTGATGCTATAGAAGGAAGAAGACTATCAGGAATCAGCTTATTTAAATTTATCTGATTGAGTGTTTGTTGATATAAACAAGAATTATTATAAGAATAATCGTATTTTTCATTTGGTTTATAATTTTTAAAATAAGATGATTTAATTTTTTTTAGAATAGACCCTTTTTTTGAAGAAGATATCATTGTAGGAAAAATATATCCTCTATCTAAAAATAAATAAATCCTACTTTCATCGAAAGAAGATTTAATTTTTGTATTAAAAAATATAGATCTAATCCAAGTTCTCCAAAGGTATCCTTTGGCTGAACCACTCTGTTTAAAAGGAGAAGATCTAAAAATATGAGGTAAAAATTCTTTTATAAATAAAAGTATCCTATACCAGAGAGGATAATCTTTTATAGTAGTTGTGAAATTCTTATCTATTTGAAAGATGTCTGGTTTTTTATGTCCAGCTCTTAAGTAAAGTTCTAGATTTTCTAAAAATATTCCAGATTTACTTAGATATTCTAATATAGTTTCTGGAGGAATTGAAAATAACGAAGAACTAGGAGCTGATTTATCCCATAATTCTTGATACCTATCGTACATAGAAAAAGGTATAAGATCAGTATCTTTAAAAATAGAAAACCAATACCCGATAGATCTACGAATAACACGAGGATGTAAGAAAGTATCAGAAAATCTTGCAGGATTATCTAATAAAAATCTTCCAACCGAATCTAAGTAATAACTAAGTACGGAATTAGGATACTTTTTTTTTAGTTTATATAACCATGATTTTGCAAGATCTATGTCTTTTTTTGAATTATAAGAATAACCACAAAGTTTAAAAATACATTCAATATAATGAATCCACCATCTTGCTGGATAGTTATATACCATGATACGTAGTGTTGATCCTTCACTCATATGGGATCTAAGCTTACTAAGAGTTATTCTTGGATCCGAAAGATGATGAAGTACCCCAAAACAATCTACATGATCAAATACAAGATCTGTTGAATCAAGAAAATGATTTATATCGTCTTCTATAAAATGTATTGGCTTAAGATTAAAACTTAGTTTTAATCTTAAAGAAGCTCTATTTAAAGAATTAGAAGAAAGATCCACACAGTAGATATTGTGATAAGTTGGTTCAAATTTTCTGGTGATATATGGAAGAATCTCTCCGCATCCTATAATTAAAATATTTTTTCTGTTTACAGGATCGTTTACTTTTTTGGATATATTAAATCGTAGTATCGATGGGATAGTGTCAGTTATGGAAGATAAAAGATTTGCAGCAAAAAAAGAAGATCCCAGATACCCGTACTGCCACAAAGGGCGAGCGAGTATCGGGTAGTTTGGATATGTATGCTTGGAATAAAAACTTTTAACCCTGCTGACTATACTCATAGTAGGTTTACTACTCTTTCCTTTCCTATTTCTTTCAAGAATGAAGGAAGTCTTGGACCTTGAGGACGACCAATAATCTTTTGATATACTGCAGAGAAAAACTCTTTAGAATCACAGATTGTATTAAAACAATCATAAATCTTTTGGTTTAAATCCTTAGTATCAATAGACGATAAATCTATAGAAGAAATCATCTGTTTTAAATTACAGATAGCTTCTGTCACATTTGAACTAAGACCTAGCTGTGAATCTAGGATTTTTTGAGAGTTTAATCTATACTTAAATTCTTCTGAAGCATAGTGTTCTAACCAGAATATAGCTCGAGCTGATCTTGAATGAAAATTTTTAATATCAGATTCACTGGTAATAGTAGAAGAATAAAACTTAGAATAAGTTTTATCTATATCCATATCACATATTTGAAGTCTGTTACAAAGTTCACGGAAAGGAGCTCTTACAGGAGGCCTCATACCATCAATTGTTGTTTCAGTAGTTAAAGATAGTTCATAGGCTCTTTTGAAGAAAGCCCATTTAGAATTAGATTTATCATTAAATACAAGCTTTTCTTGAGCATCAAATTCATCATAATTTTTTATTACATCTGAATCAAAAGCTAGAGCAAAATCACGATTAGGTTTTTGCATAACAAAAATCCAACGTATCATCTGAGGATCATATACATCAAGAGCTTCGGATAAACTTATAAGAACTCCGGATGATGAAGACATCTTACCAGTTAGTCCTTTGATAGATACGAAATCATATTGTTGATATTCTGGAGCTTTCCAATTCCATACTTCACTTACAATACGTTTTGCTGTATCAAAACTTCCACCCTGACTAGAATGGTCTTTTCCTCCTGGCTCGAAATCTACCTTTTCAAAAGCCCATCTCATAGGCCAATCTGTTCTCCAATTTAATTTTAGATTTTTGGTAGTTCTTATATCGGTGGTTGCCTCATGTCCACAGTTTTTACATTTATAAGAATAAGACCACTCTCCATCATATCTTTCATAATCCATCTCATCTTTACCACAAGACTCACAGTACATTGTAGTAGGTAACCAATCTTTTCCTAGAGGCTCACTTCTCCATTCATTTAAAATAGAAGCTATCTTATCTTTTTGTTCCAGAGCTTTTCTAATCTCTGTAGCATATTTCCCAGAGCTGTATTGTTTGTACTGATAGATATATTCAGGATGAATTCCTAACTGATCTAGTTCTTTTTCAAATACCTTTTCGTTATGAGCTGCATAAGATTCGTCTTTATCATATGGATCTGGTACCACACTTATAGGAAGTCTAAGGTATTTTACAAGTTCTTCTTGACGAGGAAGATTTTTAGGTACCTTTCTAAAAGTATCAAAATCATCCCAACTATAAATAAATCTAGCTTTTCTTCCAAGGGATCTTACAGCACGAGCTACAAGATCTACAGTTATAACCTCTCTAAAGTTTCCAATATGAACAACGCCTGAAGGTGTAATACCACTTGCAAGAGTATAGCTATCTTTATCATTTTTTTTACAAAGTCTAAAAGCTACTTGATCAGCCCAGTGAGAAGATAAAGGTTGTTGTAAACTACTCATATGATAATCCTTTACTATTTCAAATCTTAGAACATAACAATCGGTTACACCTCTAAAAAAGAGGTAGATAAAAACAAAATCAGTCTATACAAACTAATTAATTTGTCCAGAGTGTTTTTCAGCGAGTACCCAAAATAAGAATACTCGCTGAAAAGGTAGGAAAAATAAAATAATCAAAAAAAGATTATTTTTTAGCTTTTAATTCTTCTTTAATTTTTGCTTTTACAGCATCAAAATTCATAGCTGTATCTAATTTCTTTCCATTAATATAGAATGCAGGTGTTCCATTTACACCAATTTTCATACCAGAAGCTACGTTTGCATCAATTGTGGATACAATTGAAGGGTTATTTAAACAAGTTTTCCATTTTGCAACATCTAAACCTTTAATAGAAGAAGCATATTTTTCTATATCAGCATCTTGTAGTTTTTGTTGATTTTCAAATAGGGTCTTATACATAAACCAATATTTACCTTGTTCTGCTGCACAGTGAGCAGCAATTGCTGCAGGACGTGCTCTATCATGGAAATCAAGAGGAAAATCTCTAACAACCCATCTGATTTTTCCTTTAAATTCTTTCATTATCTGATTTGCTACAGGTAGGGTTCTACTGCAGTATGGACATTGAAACTCAGAGTATTCTACTATTGTTATAGGACAATCAGAACTGCATTTTACAGGTTTAATGCTACTAAGTTCTTGAGAATATCTAACCATATCAGAATCTTTAATTTCCATATCGTAAACTGGTTCTTGTGGTTTTGGAATAAGAATTTCAATCTTTTTAGCTTTTTTAGCAGCTTCTACTAAATCTTCAAGTACTTGTCTTCCTTGCTTCATAGTAAGATAACTTCTAATTTGTTCTTTTTGTTCTTTTTCTGAAAGAGATTTAAATTGAGGATGATCTTTAAGAGTTTTTAACAGTTCTTTTTCTTCCTTAGAACTAATTTTAGTTTTTTTAGTGATGTAATCCATTCTTGCTTGTTCTACAGATTTTTTTTGTTTTGTAGCTAGATCTTGAAAGAAAGCATCAAGATATTGATTTTGGGCTATCTTATCTATGAAATCATATTCTTGTTTTTTTATTTCATATAGTTCAGCAGTATGGTCTTTTTTAATATCATCCATTGTGTATGTTTTGTTATTAACTTTAAAGGCATCCTGAGCAATAGCTATGGAAGATATACCTAGGATAGAAATAATACATAAAGAATGTTTTAAGATTTTAAATAACATTTAAGATTTCCTTTCTTTATTAATCAAGTTCAAAACGGTTTGTTATATAAGGGTAACACTACAGAAACTAAAGACAAGAACTTTTTTGATAGATGATAAAAAGATAGATCTAGAAAGTGTAATGAACTTCTAAAGGTACAGTAAATCTTGTTACTTCGTAACTTGCAGGTTGTTCTCCATTCTCTCCTATACCAATAGATGTTTTAGAAAATACTAGACCTGCATCCAAAGTTAGTTGATATGTAGGAGTATATCTAGTATATACTTGAGTATTTCGTTTTGAAGAGGAGTGTTTTTTATGACGTTTTTTCATAAAACCCATTCTAATTCCTCCACCTACTCCCCATGCAGGTAAGGAAGGAGGAGAACCTAAAGACATAGCTAGATCCATAAATCCAAAACCGGTTTTTGTATTAGCTCCCTGACCTCCAGGTCCTACAGAAGCTGGTTCATAGAATCCTCCTACAAGAATCTGACGTTTTGGATTCATTACATATTCCCCCCCTAAGTAAACACTTAGAGTATCTGATACATCTTTTTCTTTCTCTACTAAATCTACTAAGGAAAATTGTTTTGTAGAAACGTTTCTTTGATAATCTGCATCGAAATATAAGATTAATCTAGGAGTAGCTTTAACAGAAGTTCCTACTCTTAAATTTTTTATTGGAATGGAAGAGGATGAACTAACAGCATCTGATGGATCAGCTGATCCATCTCCATCTTTATCTTCGTTTAAAATAGTATTCATTTGAGTTGAAGTAGATGTATAAGTAAATAGAGTGGAGGAAACTCCTAGATATAATCTTGAATTAATTTTGAGTTTAGATCCTACTTTTAGACTAAAATTAGAATTTGTAAGAGTTACATCTACAAGACTATCTCCTGAATAACCACTAGCACGTACTCCAATGTCAGCTTCAATAGAACTGTAGTAGATATTAGCTGCTACAGATAGGACTGGATTTTTGTATATATTTGCATATATATCAGCAAAGAATTTTAAGGTAGCTTTTCCCCCAATATCGGCATGATTTAATTGACCGAAAAGACCCATAGGAACTTTTTTCGCTTCTACCTTTGTAGGGATAGGTATAGGTATTATAAAACCACCGAATATTAATGCTTTGTTGAATGGGTAAACTATGGTAGGAAAAGGAATTCCAGCAAATCCAATATGAGAATTATCTTTCGCAGTATCTCCTATAAACCTGTAGGTGTAACTATAAAACTCAAGTCCAGTACTAGCGCCTACACTAGGTCGAGATATCTCAGAAATATGAGCTGGATTATATACCATAGAAGAAGTTCTAGCCTGGTCGTGTCCAGTTCCCGTTTTTCCAAGTAGATAATTATGAACCCCCATCATAGATTCAACCTGAGCATATAGGGAAGAACAAATCAGTAGTGATGGGAAAAAAAATATTTTGAATAAAAACTTACACACCGACAACCCTGTCCTGTAACTAGTCGATATATCTAATTCTGCTATGATCTAATTCAAGCCAACACTAAAATGATATCAGATTAGAAGGAAGGCTTAAAGAAGAAAATAAACATATCAAAGGAAGCTATATTTTCCTCATAGAATATAATATGAATGAAACATAAAGTTTCAAAGAGTAACATATAGTTATATGAAGTAGAGAAAGTGTCCTCTGTGGAGGACACTTTTTAGGGTGGTGTGTATTTTAAAGTGAAGATAATAATAGGTAAGATAAATAAAGATGAAAAAGTATGAAGACAAACGTAATGCTTAATTGCAAGGGGTGTGCCAAAATAAAGTGTATATTTAAACAATTTATCAACTTCTATATCAATAATTTTAATCACTAATTTGTAAAATCGAAACTCCTTGCATAATCATATCCTTTTATATAAACTTTATTTGAAATGTAGATGGTTTTTGTTTTCTGATGTTTTAGTTTGTTTTTTAGTTGTGAAAGGTTTTTTGTTGTGAAAATTGAAGTTTTAGAAATGGAAGGTGGAGTAGTTGTTATCAGAGCCAGAAGTTCTGAACTGTTCATTATGCCTCAGTATGTTGCTGAACTAAAAAAGTTAGATAAAGGACCTGATTTTGTAAGTTATTTTATGTCTCAGGCTTTAGTGAATAGAACTGCAAGACAAATGTTTAAGGCCTGTTTGAGAAAAGATAGTGGACTGTGGAGAAAGATTTACGAAGCAGTACAACATATAGAAGTTCCTTCTATGGATGAAGAAGGTGCAAAAGAAAAAGAAGAAAAGGATACAAAGGATAAGACAAAAACGGAGAGTGATGGTATGTTAGGTTTTCCAAAAGCTGAAATGACAAGAGGAGCAAAGGAAGCTGACGAA
>CACXFL010000069.1 GCA_902766925.1 uncultured bacterium
TACTTCAACCGACGAGGAAGTTGCCTAATTTGTAGCTTGAATTCATTTTTTTATTCCAAGCTTAGTTATTAAATTTAGAATATGCACATATATATTATAACAATCTAATATAATTAAAAAATATATAGGTTTTATTTAAAATACAATAATTAAAACTTAAGTTTTCTATTTTATTTGTATGGTAGAATAGAGTTAGTGGTTGTCTAATTTTTTTATATTTTTTTAAAGATTTTCGAATTTCATCCGATACCTCAAGGTAGTAGAAGTATATGGAGTAAGTATGAATCAAAAAATTGAATTTTCTCAACTAAGCATTGAAATAGAAGAAACTGACAGTCAAGTGGTTTACTATTTTAGTGGTGATGTAAATGAAAATTTTAATCAATCAGATGTTCCTTTAATATCAAGGAGTAGAATAGTTCTTGATTTAAAAGGAGTGGAAAATTTTAACTCTTGTGGTATCAGAGAGTGGATATATTTTATTAGATCTCTTACGGGTAAAGGCAGTATCTTTTTTAGAAACTGCTCTATTGCTACGGTAGATCAGATAAATATGATTCCAGATTCTCTAGGAGGAGCTTCAATAGAATCGTTCTATGCTCCATATTTTTGTCAAGAACATGGAGAAAGTATTCAACTCATAGAAGTAGAAAAAAACAGGGATGATCTGATGCATCTAGTTGCTCCTAAATTTAAATGTAGTGAGTGTGGAAAAGATTTAGAATTTGATGCGCTGGAAGAAAGTTATTTTATGTTTATCACACAAGGATCTGAAGAAAAGAAAGTATCTTAAAATAAGATATTAACTGTTAATATAATGATGATTGTTTATAAAAAAGTAGCTTAAATGAGGCTACTTTTTTTATAACTAATTCACACAGTTAGAGCTATAAATATAAAACAGTTACAGTTTATCGGTACAGTTAATAGATAAGAATTTTAGATAACATATTGATTTGTTTTATTAAAAATCTAGATATTAAAGTATTTTTTAAATTTGTCGAACACTCCTCGTGAATGTGTGAACTTTTAGGGGAGTAGTTCGAATGAACAATAAAATAATATCTTATCTATTTGTTCTAGTAAGTATATCAATGATCTCTTGTGGTACTTCTACTTTTCAAGGAGATAGTAGAATTGATCAGTATGGAGAACCATCCCTAGATTCTCAAGAACAAGATGGTCTAACTTGGTTTTGGGGATGTGATGGGTCTTATTCTCAAGAAGATACTAAATTAAACGGGGAAGGAAGCTTTGTAGTATCAAGATCTCTTCACGGTGCAACTCTTCGTTTTAAAGGAGATAGTTGTCTTGGATCGAAGGTAAGTAGAGATATAGTTTTTGTAGTAGATGTTTCAAATTCTATGAACTACATTTCTAACGGTAATCCTGCTTCAGATCCAATGGTATCTGGAAGTTGTGGAAGACTTCAAGCTGTAGAGAAAGCTGTAAGTTCTATAATATCTAGAAAAGAAGATGCTTCATTTGCTATACTTACTTTCTCTGATAGGGTAGTAGATAGATCTAATAAATTCTTTACTTCTCAAAAAGATCTATATCAAGATCTAGTAAGTGCTTCTGGAATGTCATCTGTAGCTTCAATTCTTTGTAATGCAGATGGGGGAACAGATTATGATTTAGCTCTTAAAGGAGCTAAAAATTTATTTGATTATAATGCAAGAGCTGGAGCTAGACATGAGATATATTTTATATCTGATGGAGAGCCTTGGCCAGATACTGCTACTGGAGAAGAAGTAGCTAGATCTTTGAGAAATGAAGGTACTGTTATAGGAACCTTGATGTTAGCACATTTAGATGATTCAGTACTTAAGAATAAAATAGCAAGTACTAATAGTTCTGGAGGAAAACTTCATGCTAACGTATCTAAAGTAGAAAATCTTACCTCTGCTTTATCATCACTAATAAATACAGATATTGTTAAAGCTGAAATTCAATATAGATCTTTATCAGGTAACGAATGGAAAAGAGTTGATGTATCAGATAAAATATCAGGTAGCAGTTATGATTTTGTTACCCCTATTAAATTTACTCCTAGGGATTATCCTTCCGGAATGGAAGTAGTATATACTTATTGGGATGTAGATGGAAATAACGTAGTACTTAGAGGTCAGGTTAGTTGGAAGGATTAATAAGGATCTAAGAAAAGGAGAGTCATAAGGTAAATAAAGCAGTTTTTAGGAGAAGAATATGCGTTTATTTATTGAATTGGGATTTATTATAGGTATGCTTTTTTCTACTACACTGTATGCTCAAGGAAACGGTCAGTGTGTAGGAAGAGCTTCAGGAGCTGTAACAGTTGATGTACTAGATTGTTCAGTATATAAAATAGGTCAAGAAAATACCAGAGAGGATGTATCTTTGGATTTTATAGCAGGTATGGATCCTAAGGAAAGATCTAGCTTTGTAGCAAGTTATTCAGGTCAGATTCTTCGTGTATTTGTAGCTAAATCTATGGCTAAAAGATCTGGTGCTCTTAACAACAATAAAAATGTTTTAAATGGAGATACTATCTGGGTTTATTATCCATCAAAACAACCTGGATGTTCTTCTTTTATAGGTCAGAGGGTTGCAGGAGTTTTGCAAGAACACTGTTGTCTTGGTAATGCAGAACCTCCATGTCTTACAAAAACAGATTATGTATTAACTCAGACCAAGATTTTAGGTCCAACTCCAGCAAATAAAAAGACTGTAACTAAAACAAAAAAGAGTAAAGAATACATCCAAGCTATGACTTATATGAGAGCTCGTCAATACGAAAAAGCTCGTCCTATTCTTGTTAAATTATATAATGATAACAAACTAGATGTAGAAGGAATATATAATCTAGCTATTGTATATTCAGAAACAGAACGTCATAGTAGTGCTATTAAGGTTTTGGAAAAGATAGTAGAAAAGAAAGATAACGATACCCTATGGGGAGAATATAAAGAACTTGGTAAAGAAGCTGAGTTTTTACTTGCTAGGTGTTATGCTAGAAACCAAGAAGCAGGACGTGCTACTATTATTTTAGGAGGATATCTACAAGATAAAGTTTTATATAGAAAATATATAGAAAGATCCTTATCACATCCAGATTTTGGTTGGATTAAAACATCTAAAGACTATCAAAACTATAGAAAAAAAGCAGTAGAAGTATTACAACGTAAGTAAATATAAGATTTTTAGAAAATAAAAATTATCATTCTACTTAGTTAAAGATTATTTTCTATAAGGTGTTTTTACACATGGGTAGATTATCTATAGTGTCCGTAAAGTAAATTCCAGAGTATAGCGGAAATCTAGATTTCAAGTTTTTTACTCTATCTTCAAACTATATATATCTAGATGTAATGCTTCTTACCAACGAAGTTTTTAAAAACCTGGATGAAATTATATAAATAATATTCGTTATTAGGTAGCTAGGGTTGTTTTAACTAACTAGGGGATTTTTATTTGGAAGATCTCGTGGATCAGTATCAATTCTAAGAAGTTATTAATAGATCTAATTTAAAGAAAGAAAATATTTTAATATTAAGAACTATCTCGTCTTGGAAGGAATTTTTTTGTCTTAAGAAATTGAACACGATTTTACAAGAAATGTGAAACTCTTTTATTTCAAAAAGAGAAACAGTAGGAAGGTTAGGAGTATCAGTTTCTACCCTTGATAGGTTTATAAAAACAACCTTAAGATAATTTTTGACATTTGGTAAAAAGTTAATCAATCTAAGGATCCTTAGATTGATTAACTTTTTACAATTTGTTTACAA
>CACXFL010000070.1 GCA_902766925.1 uncultured bacterium
ATACGATGGGTCTTCGATTACAATCTCAGCAGAACCAGGTGTATCTTATCTAATATTCTTTATCTCCTCATGGTGTACGAGTTGTAAAACAAAGATTAATGAACTAAAAAAATTACAGGACACACATGAAAAACTATACACTAGGGTGATATATGCTTTTTCACATGATACCTTGGAAGATGCTAGAGATTTCAGTAAAAAACACGACATACAAAGAAACTCGATACTTGTAGATGATGGAACCATAGGTGCATATAGTAACCCTCATATTCCTTCTATATTTGTGGTAGACAGAAAATCATGGATAATAGATGCTTATCAGTCTCTAGATTCTAAGAATCTAGCAGATATAGATGAGATACTTAATTTAATTAATTCTTATTAACATTCTACTGGAGATAGCATGACAAAACTAAGTGATGAAGAATTAAAACAGATTATTTCCCCTAATGAAGGACAGTCTCGTCCTACTAGTGATAATGATTTAGAAAATCTTGCTTTTATTGTAAAACAAGATCCAGCTTTAAGAAAAAAAGTTTATGGAAAGCTTTCTGAAAACCCTAATATTAAACAGGCAATTTATAATGAAGATAAAACAAGTCCTATAGATAAAGTAAAAGAAAAAATGAAACAAACTAAATTTGATTAGCAGAATTTCTAGAGGAACCTTAATCATGAAACTTAGAGTTCTTATTTATCCAACACTTGTAGTATTAGTTCTAATGAGTCAAGGATGTCTTTCGTATATTCTTTCTGGATTTACAGTTATAGAAAAAAGTAAATTTATTAAACCACAATGGGTTGAATTAGATGGATTTTGTATTCATTCCTCTAATCTATCTTTTGTTCACAAACAAGCAAAATCTTATGATTTACCTTTAGGACTAAAGCAATCCCAGGAAGATGCTATATCAAATATACAAAAGCTTCTTCCTTCTGAAATTAAATCAAAATTAAGACTTATTGCTAACTCAAATGGAATAAAAATATATAACACCTCTGGATTAAACAAAGTAAGTTTTTTACAAAACAGTTTTGCAACCAAATTTACCCTATCAGATATTTATTACGAAAAATTAGCCTCAACTGATGAGAACCCTGATTTTTATAAAATAGATGTTCTTATGCAAATCAGTGGATCAGATCACTCCCTACTATGTTCTTCACTCATAAAAGCTCTAGCTAGAGAAAAAAGTTCAGATTTAGCTAAATTATCTAAAGTTCTAGAATCAGCTCCTAATAACTGTATGCACTAATCTCTGATTAAAAAAGATAGACCATAGCCCAAGCTATATTCTTAGCACTATCAATCTTTAGCCTTTGAATTTCATTTTATGATTCCAAGGGTTGATCCTTGATTCTTTTTTAATTTTATTTAAAGATACTATGGGAATTTGTTATATTTTTCGTATCTTAAGTATCCTATGATATTTTCAGGTGGCTTTTAATGAGTTTGGGTAAAAAAAACAATCTATCATCTCTTGAAGGATATTTTTTATTACCTGATTGGTGGATTAGAGCTTTTGAAAATTCTTTAATTCCAGAATCTGGAGCTATAGACAAAAGTATTTCAACTGGGATTTTCCCTTCCCTTACGACAGAAGAACTAAATGCTTTAGTAAATATCTTAGCAATGATTCAAAAAATGGTTCTATTCTCTGACACCCCTCATAAGCTTATATTAGATCTTAATAAATATAGAAAGTCCTTTACTCAAAATAGACAACACTTTTTTTCTTACGATAGGGTAGTAGAGCTTTTTTGTTCTTTGAGGTTTATGATAAAGAAAGTAGACATAGATAAAAACTATTCCTACAAGACCAAAAGGATTGTGACGGATTTTAGTATAGAACCAACTACCGATCTATCCGTTGAATCAGATTTTTATTCATCTTTTGTGAGATTGGAGCTTTCTTCCCTGGGACTTTCTTCCTGTATCGGATACCAAAATCCCTATCAATTTATACTTGATCCAACTTTGGAATATCTACCTGGGCAACCACCAATTCTAGTTTCTTCATCCACATGGGCTGATTTAAATATTTATGAACAGTTGATCTATCTTATAATGAAAAAATCAATGTATTGGGATAATACATGGCTTCATTTTGATGGAATATTTGGAACAGATTTTTCAAGTATTAAATCTACTCTTATACCTTATTTATCTTCTAGGACTAAACATAAATCATTAGTTTTAAAAGATTTTATAGATAAGATTACTAAAAAGCTTCTAGAGCATGGCTTTTTAACTCACTGCTGTGCTTCTTCCTATCTTGCCATGACAGAAAATAGCCATAAAAATTTATTCATATGGCAAGCTTCTCTAAAAGAGCTTGCTCTTTTATCTGATAAACTCTTTTGTTCAAAATGCTTGATTCAATCTTCTTATTTTATAAAGAAAGATTTTATAAAATTAGTTAATATACTTTCAGATAAACTCTTATCTCAAGAAGAAAGTTTAAAACTAAAAGATTTCTATGAACTCGTAGAAAAAAAATTCCCTATTTATTTTTATCCAGTACTTTGTAAAAATACCTGTTATCCTATTCCTATGATTTGGTTATTTATAGAATGGTGTTTAAGAAATAATAAAAATCACAAATTTAATATTAAAGATTCTATTCAAGATCAAACTTTAATTGATATATGTAAAATAACCAAGGAAGATTCAAAAGAAGACTTACTAGAACGACTAGAGTCTTTTTCTACTATTATGTATAGAAATAATAAGTTAACAAATCTACTTCAAAATACAAAATACTCCTCTTTAGCTCTAGAATCTTCACTAAAAGATTTGGATGTTATTTCCTATCTTAAAAAATATTTGGATCAAGGTTATTCTAATTTATCCTTATATTCAAAAGAAAAATCAAAATCCAATGTTTTAATATCTGATAAAAAAACAGATTCTTCCCTCACTAATTCTATTGTTAATGAAAGATCTACTAAGGATCTTAAAATAAATACAATTACTCAAAAAGAGCTAGAACTTGCTAGTAATAATAAAATCAAGATCACATCTGGAATCAAAAATATTATTCCTAAATTAGATAAAACAGTTTCTAGTCCTGCATTTCAAAATTTAAAAAAGATTGCTCTTGAAGAACTTAATACCCTTAAGGCTAAGAATCCTGAAAGATATTCTCTATTAAAACAAAACTATATTAACTCTCTATCCGAAGAAAAACGTCAGATCTTATTAGATGTTCACGATAGAGTTAGTGAAGATGTATTTGATTCTCATTTAAGACATGGGCTTTTAAAATATATGGTTGATAACCCTTCTTCATGGTCTTCTGCTAAAAACAGTTAACATTATGGATATAAAGAGGGTAGAAACAAAAATTTCTACCCTTTTTAATTTAATAATTTTCTTATTTAATCACTCACGTCTATCTTTTACTAGATGTTTTAGGTCTTGCTTTTCTTGTTGCTGCCTTTACTTTAGCTTTACAAACTTTACCTTTAGCTATTACTTTTTCTTTTACTTTAGTTTTTGCTTCTTTTGCTTTTGATTTAGCTTCTGAATAATAACCTTCCCATTTTTTAAATATACCAGATAGTTTTTTCATTTCTTTTTGTAGTATCTCAGAATATTCTTTAACTGTTGGTTCTATCTTCTTGTAATTAGAACTAACCGTCTTTCCTATTTCTTTTCCTGTTTCCATTTGGCTAATACTTTTTACAATAGCTGAGGAAGAGGTTTTAACTTGTTTCAGTAGATCTTTTCCTTCTTTTTCAAGTAATGAAGTAAATTCTTTAAGATCTTTTTGAAATTGTTCTGTTACTTTTTTCATTATTGACTCCTTATTAACAAAATAAAAACATCACACTATATTACAAATCAATTCTTTTCCAAGATTTATTACCTTGATAACATCTAAGATTACCATTAACATTTTCAGCCCTTTGGTATCCTATACTAAAATTTTTATCCACAGAAATTGACATAATTAACTCAGAATAATCAAGTTCCTTCCCATGATAACTCCTACCATCAACATTTAAACTTTTAATAAAAATAAGTTTATCTCCCGAATCTAAATTAGATAGATTCTTAGATTTTCTAACTGCTCTATCACACCTTACTAAATGTTCTTCCGATGGTGCATCAAACATATCGTATTCAAATCCATCTACACTATATGATTTATAAAAAGAATCATAACAATCATCTAGTACTTTAATCTTAAAACCTCTAGGTTGGTGTTTTTGATTACTAAATTCAAGATTTATACATTCTTCATTAAAAAAATCAACCACCCTAACCATAGAGTTCATCGGGATAAGATCTACAGTAATTTGAGCTTCCTTCTGAGAGCCTGTATCTGAAACACTATTTAATTTTACAGGAACTTTCAACTCTTCCGGAATATCTATAAGATCTTCAATAGATACTTCGCTACTACCTTCAAAACACAAAACATCATCACTACACTTATAAGAAACAGCTACCTTATAAGGAAAACAAGCAGTATCTACCAATAAAGGTGGAATCTTAGAAAGTGGTGCATAAGTATAATCCCCATCTTGCTTATCTTCAGATAAACTAGGAGGTACACTAATAGAAGAACATCCACTAATCAAAGAATTAAGAAGTATTCTTCTTGCTATAACTTTTGAACTTAAAAATTCTGGTTCTTGGATTGCTGTATATGTAGTAGAACCAGTTTGTCTAAAAATACTAAAATCACTATCGGATCCTTGATTAGATCCTTGAGCTACCTGCTCACCTGTGTAAGATATTCCGTCGTTATAATTACCAGAGGATCTTAGTATACTTTTACAAGAGATACTAGCTAGTATAATTCCTAATATTCCCAAAAATACTCCGATTTTTTTCATCTACCACTCCAAGACCTATCTAATATTTATCAGATTAATCTAATCTCCAAATTCAACTCGATATACCCTTGATTCACACATATACCTTAGATTACCCTCGTTATTTTCTATACTACCACTATATCCATAGATATAAATACTATTATGAACTTCCGTGGAAAGAATCTGTTCAAAAGATTTATTCTCAAAAGATATATCCTTTCCATCGATACTTAATTTAGATATTATCACTACATCTGTATAATCCTTATTCCATTCAAATCCACAAACTTTAGACGTAGAATTAGAGGTGTTTGCTCCACTAAATTTTATCTGTCCTACACTCTCACTTTTTACATCAATATCTTGTATACCAGATAGAATAATCAAAGAATTATTAGATGAAGCTTGAAGTTGTGCGTTCTTTAAAAAATCTGAGGTAAAAAAATCTTTAAGTATTACTGATTCACTACCATCTATCTTTATATTCGCCCACTCTCCGATTCCTTCTAGAGAAATTTCAAGTTTCATAGTATCTGAATTAGTTGTTCCTAAAAAAGTTGATGCCCTTCCTATAAAACATCTTCCAGCAGGGTATTTTCCATTCTCAAATTGACGACACTTATAAGAAAGAGTTACTTCATAAGGAAGACAAGACTTATCCAAACTCAAAGTTACACCATTATTAGCTAGAACCTCTCCATAACTTTCTAGATCATCTAAATCCTCAGAAGAAGATGGAAATACAATAGAAGAACAACCAGATACACTACTTGTAGCTACAATCTTTCTTCCTTCAACATATTGAATAATATTTTGTGGATCATTAATTGATAAGAGTTTAGAAGTTGATCCATTATACCTTGAACTAGTCTTACATGAGATAGATATCATAACTAAACAAATTAAAAATATCCCTAAAGACAGGCTGACTTTTAATGTTTTCATCTAAAGTATCCTTCCTTACCACTACTTAATCTAATTATTAATTTTTCGTCCAGGTTAAGGTTCCAAACTCTGAACACCCTGCATATCCCATAATGTAGTCTTGTTTTATACTACAATATTTAATTGTAATATTTTCTTTAACAGGAGTTGCTAAAATATCTTCTTTATCTATATTTTGAAGATCTATATCTTTAGAATCCACATTTATACTCATGATAATACTTTGATATCCTGATTCACTGATAGTATAAATATTCGATGAATATACCTCAGAAGCTTCCTGTACTGATTCTATTTTAGAATATAATTTAAATCCTTCTCTTTCAGCATTAGATCCAAACTTACATTCTTTTTGTAATAGTAAAGACGAAGAACCATCTACTTGTTTTATAGCTGTAGCAATATTTATAGAACATTCTTTTCCTATAAAATCAGATACCATCTTATCATTTTCCACTGGTGTTTTTTCATAACCATTCATACCTTCCAAAGGTATAGGAAGATTTATCTTAGTTTGACCAGGAACTATCTCAGCTGTAGCTGTACCCTTATAACACTGAACATTACCAGTTGCTCCTTCTTCCTTTGTAGGACACATATACATAATACTTACTTCATATGGGAAACACATATTCAAAAATTTAAGAGCTATCTTTGCTTCTACTCCATCAAGAGACATAAAGTTTCCTTCATCATCAAATGAATTGTCGCCACTTGGTAGATATGTAACAAAAGGACAATCACTACCCACCTGATTTGGAGTAGCAACAACCCTTACTGATTTAGCTATACCATTAAGAGCAGAAGGCGTGTTAATGGTAAGAGATGATACTTCACTGTTAATTCCTCTCGAAGAAGTTTTACATGAAGACAATGTTATAAAACTAACTAAAGAAATAACTACTGGTAAACTAAAAAAGAAAGAAGATAATTTCATAGTAAAAACTCCTTGTACACACTTGATAAGATCTGAACGAGCTTATTTCCTCAATACTATTTGGTATTTTACACTATAAAATTTTTCCCTGATAGTAATATTTAAACTTTTACCTACCGGTATCTTCAAAAACTCCTACTAGATCATAATCACGAGCTTGTATAATTTTTACCCTATAAATTCCGTCTTCTCTGATCTTATTATCTTCGCTATCTTTTATATAAATCAGGCCATCTACCTCAGGAGCTTGAAAATAAGCTCTACCAGTATATGTGAATTGTTCATAATGATCCGGCTCATTTCTACCCTCAACTAGTACATCTAAAACACTTCCTATTCTTTGAGACATTTTCTTTTCCAATACCCTCTTTTGAGTTTCCATTACCATCTTAACTCTTTCTGTTTTTTTATCTTCTTCTATCTGATCAGTATAATTATATGCGGGAGTATTTTCTTCTCTAGAATAAGAAAAACATCCAAGATTATCAAAGTATCCTTTAGATACAAAATCTACCAGTTGCTTAACATCATCATCTGTTTCTCCAGGAAATCCTACAAGAAGTGAAGTTCTAAGAGATATATCTTTTATCTCAGATTTTAAATAATCTAGCGTTTCTATTAATTTAGAAGAATTAATAGATCGATTCATTCTTTCAAGAACTCTATCACTTATATGTTGTACTGGAATATCCAGGTATTTAACAATATTTGGATAATTTTTAAAACAGGATATAAGATCCTTATTAATATATTCAGGATAATAATATAAAAGTCTTATCCAAATGTTTTCAAATCTAGATAATTTATCCAGTAATTTGTATAGATTTTCTCCTCTTTTTAAATCCATTCCATAAGCTGCTAGATCTTGAGCTATAAGATTAATTTCTACAACTCCACCAGATACCAGAGAATCTATCTCATCTACAATATATTGTTCAGGAACTGATTTTAAACTTCCTCTAATAAGAGGTATAGCACAAAAAGAACATCTATGACGGCATCCATCAGCAATTTTTACATAAGCACTCTTTTTAGAAAGAGTGTTAATTTTCTCTAATTTTTTTTCATAAAGTGACGGACATCTTCTTGTATAAATTCTACCTGCTATAATATCTGTTTCAGATTGAATCCTTTGATATCTTTCTTTAATTAGCTCCACTATCTTCGGATATTGTTCAACTCCTATAAAAAGGTCTACATCTAAAAAATCTTTTTCTACTTGTTTTGCATATCTTTGAGCAAAACATCCACATACTACTACCATGGATCCTGTTTGAGATTTTATACTAAGAGCTTCTAAGATATTATCAATGGACTCTTTTTTTGCATCTTCTATAAAAGCACAAGTATTAATGATAATAACATCTGCTTTATTTATATCTTGTTCAAAATTCCATCCTTCTTTTTTAATAAGATAAGCCATAGTTTCAGAATCTACCTGATTTCTAGCACACCCTAAAGCTATAGAATGAACCTTTAACTTCTTAGTTAAAATATAATCTTGATTATTAGTAGTAGTTCGACTGATATCTCCTATCATTAAAACCTCACCCCATTATTTCTTTCTCATAATAAAAAGATAGTTAAATCCACGAAGAAAATAGTTTCCTTCAACAGCACTAGTATGCCAGTGTCTTCTTTTAAGGGTTTTGTTATGTCGAGTAACGGCTACAATATCTATAGGTTCTAATCCCTCTTCTTCCATCATAGAAAACAGTCTAAATCCAATTGGAGAAAAAGGTTTACCTTTTTTATAAGAATCTGAAACGTAAAGAGCCATATACTTATCTTTTTTTAATACTCTAACTAGTTCTTTAATTACTATAAGCATCTCCTTATAATAGGATCCATCTAACGCTGATGTTTTTCCAATACATCTTTTATGATCTGAGTAATCGATATGATCTGCATATGGAGGATCTACAAATATAAAATCTACGGAAGATGATTTTAGAGGTAAGTTTCTTGCATCTGATTGAACTATATCATCTCTATATGGTACCAAATCAAAACATCTAGGAACCCTTCCTAAATCCTTACAAACATCAATAGTAGTTCCACTACCACACATAGGATCTACAACGACATCCCCCGAACTGGTATATCTTTGAAGAAGGTTCCAGATAACATAAGAAGGAGTAGCTCCTGTATAATTTTGATCTCCCTGGGTTCCTTCCCCATACTGAGATGAGGGGTATTCCCAAAGGGTTGTAGTTTGGAGTTTAAGTTCAGGTTTTTTTATCTGTTTAAACATAAGACCTCTTTTAAGTTATAAGAATCTCATTCCTACCCTAATTTGTTTTTTTTGTAAACCTCCTATTTAACTATTAATTTTTTAATTTAAATGTATTATATTTTCTATGTTTTCTAGTAATTTCAACTGGTTTAAGGAAACTACCCATGTTTAAGCTTTTAGTGCCACTGTTTTTTTTATGTACTATTATTTCGTGTAAAACAGATGAATCTAGTATGAACCGAGTGATATACGAAAAAGACCCTTTATTTACAGCAAGTTATAATCATGCTCCATTAAACACTGATATCTTATCAGATAAGCTAAAGGAAAAGATCTATACGGTAGAGGATCTATGTTACAACGAGGTTTATAACCTTTTTCAACAAATTGTAATAGATATTTATATTCAGGAGATGGTCTCTTCTTCTAATATAAGCTATAAAGAAGCACTATCTAGACTTAACTCTTCCATGGGTTTTTCTTTTTTAGGATTAAGTAAAAAAGAGCAAACCCAACTTTTATATGACAAGATCAGTAAAGAAAAAAACGTTACATTTACCTATAAAAGAGATTCCTTACCTAGTGTAAATGTTATGAGTGACGGTTTTCCTAGAATTTATTCCCCCCAAGCTTCTGAGAATTCCTCCCTAATAAAGGTTGTAGTCTTTTTATCTTTAACATCCACCGAATCAGAGGTAGCTTATAGATGGTTATCATCAGTTAAAGATGATAGTTTCTTAAAAGACAAGGTAGAACTTATCTATAAGTTTTGTCCACTTTCAAATCTAGATTTTTTTATCTCTTTTGAAAAAGCTAGCTACTGTGCTTCAAAACAAGGAAAGTTTAATGATTATGCTTTAACAGTATATAATAGTCATGAGGATTTAACCTCCTTTCCTCAAAATCGTTTTATCTCTTCTATAGGACTGGTTGAAGAAGAGTTTCAAAAATGTATGTCCGAGAAATTTACTCTTTTATCTCAAAGTCTTGATGAACAGAAACGTTATTCTATTACTTCCACCCCTACTTTTTTTATAGAGGGAAGGAAGTTTTTTAATATTTTTGATATAGACAGTTTAAAAGTAGCTGTTAATGATGTAATTGAAATGGAAAAGCAAGCAAAGAAAGAAAATAAATAATTATGAATGAAAATTATAATAGCGCCTCCCATTCGTCTACTATAACAATCAAGCCTTATGAGAGTATCTCACTGGAGGCTTCTTGGAAAAAATATCTAGCCGAAGAATTTAACAAGGATTACATGTTAAAGTTAAAATCTTTTTTAATTACTGAAATTAAGTATCACTCTCCTATATATCCTGCACCAAAAAATTTTTTTCAAGCACTGAACCTTACACCTTTTAATAAAGTTAAAGCAGTGATTCTGGGTCAAGATCCATATCATGAACCAAACCAGGCTCATGGTCTTAGTTTCTCTGTTCCTGAAGGAGTTAAAATACCTCCCTCATTAGTTAATATTTATAAAGAACTTCAATCTGATGTAGGATGCCCTATTCATAGTAACGGATATTTAAAAAAGTGGGCAGATGAAGGAGTTTTGTTACTAAACAGTGTATTGAGTGTGAGACACTCTCAAGCTGGATCTCATTCTAAAAAAGGATGGGAAACTTTCACTGATAGAGTGATTCAATGTATCAGTGAAAACAAAACTCATGTAGTATTTTTGTTATGGGGAAGATATGCAATAAGCAAAACATCACTTATAGACCAATCTAAGCATCTAGTTTTAACTGCACCTCATCCTTCTCCTCTATCAGCATACAGCGGATTCTTTGGTTGTCGTCACTTTTCTAAAACAAATAATTATCTTATATCTCATGGAATAGCACCCATTGATTGGTCGTTGGATAATTATCATCAATAAGACATGATTCATTCCGTTTCATTTTCGTTGATATATTTTTACTTATCAGGGTTCTTTATAATTATAAAAGCCTAATAATTCATCATCTTTTACATAAAACCTGCTAGTAACTCTATTATGTTACTAAAATGCCTAAAATTTTCTCGCTAAAATGGTACATTTTTTAAAAAAAAATTATCGGATGCATTCTGTTTTTTTTACATTTAGGATTTTTTTGTTTTTAATTTTTTTGCGGAGGAAATATATGAGTAAACAGCTTAGACCTAGAACAGATACAAAAAACAGAAATAAACATTCCAGTCAATCTGAGGAAGATAGACGACTTAGAAAAAAATTTCCTAAATGGGATACTATAAAAGCTAAACGAGGTAGTAAGGATTCTGTATTTACAGATTTATTTTCAGATACAAAGTATCTATTGGAACTTTATAAATGTTTATTTCCAAATGATACAAGTTGTACAGAAAAAGATTTTGAGATACTTACTCTAAAAAATATTCTTTTAACTGGTTCTTATAACGATCTAGGATTTTTAGTTAAGGGCAAATTATTAATACTAATCGAAGCTCAATCGAGTTGGAATCCTAATATTCCTATGAGAATTCTAAACTATGTAAGCCAATCTTATACTGACTACCAGATAAAGCATAAATTAAATATTTATGGATCAAAACTTGAAAAATACCCATTTCCGGAATTTTACGTAATCTACACTGGAAAACCTCTTTTTGATGATTGTAAAAAATTACATCTAAAAGATTGCTTCATGGAAACAAATTCTACGGATGAGGTGCCTTTAGATTGTATAGTAAACCTCATAGATATAACAAACTCTTCAGGAATATTAATGGAATACATTTCTTTTTGCACAATTTATAACGATATGATAAAGAAATATGGGTATATTATCGATGCGATAGAAGAGACTATAAGAATATGTATGAATAACAATATATTAAAGAGTTATCTTGAATCTAGGAGGCCAGAAGTGACTCGTATATTAACACAAACGTTTGAACAAGAAATAGCTGTACGTAATATGGTACAAGCCTTAGAAAACGAACAACAAGTTATTCAAGATAAACTGGATGATACAAAAAATAAACTGGATGATACAAAAAATAAACTGGATGATACAAAAAATAAACTGGATGATGCAAAAAATAAACTGGATGATACAAAAAATAAACTGGATGATACAAAAAATAAACTGGATGATACAAAAAAAGAACGGGATACCGCTAGACAAGAACGAGATAGTGCCGTTCGTAAGTTTATTGCCTTATGCTTTGAAGTAAACTTTTCTGAGAAAGAAGTTATAAGTAGAGTATCTAAAGAATTTAATATTTCGTATGAAGAAAGTCAGAGTAAAATACGAGATTATAAAACTCATAAAGAATAGTAATATAAAAAATATGTAGTTTGGATATGATCAACTGTATCTTATAAATTAGATCAGTAGATCATATCCGGGTTTTTGTTAGAACATACAAACAGGAACCTTTTTTATAACACTCAAGACTTGATATAACCGTTTATTCAAAAAGATTTTAAGTATTTAATTTTTTCTACATCACCCCAATACTTGGAACAGGAACCACCACAGTTTTTCCAGGTCGAAGTCTATTAGCATGAAGTGAAGGATTATACTTTTTAATACTATCAACTCCTACTTTATATTTTTTTGCAATTCCTATAAGAGTGTCACCTTTTTTAATAGTATGAATTTTTACATCCTTGATATCGAGTTTAGGAAGCGTATCTTGTTCTGCAAGGAGTTTTTCTTCAAGTTCTGCTCTAACTCTTAGTAGATACTTACCACCATCACTAGGAGGTGTAACACCATGGAGAATTTCTGGATTCCACTTTTTAATAGCTTCCAGAGGATATCCTAGAAGTGTAGCTACATCTTCTAATCTTACAGGTCGTTTTATAAGCACCTTAGTAGCTGGAAAAAAATCAGAATCTTTAGGAGTTACATCAAACCCGTAGACCTTCTGGTTTGAAACTATAAGAAAAGCCGCAAGCATCTTTGGTACGTAATTTTTAGTCTCTGGCTTTACATAACCAGATGAAATTATATCCCAAGGATCTTTTGAATGGGTTTTTCTTACAGCACGTCTTATCTTTCCTGGACCCGCATTATATGCCATCATAGCAAGATACCAATCTTCAAATTCAATATATAGATCTCTAAGGTATCTTGCAGCAGCTACTGTAGATTTTACAGGGTCTCGTCTCTCATCAACCCAGTAATTAATTTTAAGACCGTATCGTTTAGCAGTATAACTCATAAACTGCCAAGTACCTGTGGCTTTTTTAGAACTAAAGGCATGATTATTAAAACCAGATTCTATCATAGCTAGAAAGAATAGATCTTGAGGAAGACCTTCCCGTCTTAACTGCTCTTGAACCACGTCTTTAATAGACAATGATTTTACTAACCATTTAGTAAAAGTAGATCTACCAACCGTTTGAAAATACCTTACCCAAAAATCTACCGATTCGTTCATAACAAGTGGTAGACTTGCATAATAGTTTGGAGTCTTTCCATTCAATATATCTTTAGCATAAAATAGAGCCTGATTTTCTATTCTAGAAGATCTATACTTTGTTATTTTAATTTTTTTTTGATTATATTCTTTTATCTTATTTTTTTTATACTCGCTTACCAAGTACTTAGCATAAACATCATCGTAACAGAAACCATCTTCAAGTATCTCTTTCAACGGTATCTCATCCGAAACGGTATCTGTATCCAAATAAGACAAACCATCATCTGAGTTAGATACACAACCAGACAGAATAAACATCAACAATATACAAACAAGATACATCGATCTTCTCAATCACATGAAAAAGCAAAAACTAATACTAGCCTTTACAAAAACAACTAATAATTTATCTCCGTAATGACGTACTCTTGAATTCCTTTTGGAACTCTTACTTCTACTAGATCTCCTACTTCTTTTCCCATAAAAGCTCTTGCAAGTGGAGAACTTAGAGATATCCTATTTTTTTCTAGATTTGCTTCTAGATCTCCAACAATTCTTAGTGTTTTAATCTCTCCTGATTCTTCATTAGAAAAAGTTACATAAGCTCCGAACCTAACAATATGAGCATCTTGAACCGAAGAATCTACCACGGAAGCTCTTGACAGTCCAGATTCCAACTCTTTAATACGAGCTTCTATAAAACCTTGTTTTTCTCTAGCAGCATGGTACTCAGCGTTTTCACTTAAATCTCCATGAGCACGAGCTTCTGCAATATCAGCTATAACCTGAGGCCTTTCAACTTCTTTAAGTTGTTTTAATTCTGCCGTTAGTTCAGATAATCCTTCAGATGTAAAAGGTATAGAATTTTCAACCATTACTGCCTCCTGTAACAAGCTCACACCTCTATTAAAAAAAAATCACCGCCTTACGTATATAAGCCTACGTAAAACAAAAACTTCAATACAAAGGACCACTCTTTAGTAATAAAACAATTACTTCTCTTCTAGAAAAGAGAGAAGATCTAACTCATACTAACACATAAAAACCATAAAAACTAGTACTACTAATTTTATTATCTAAATTATCCATTTTTTAAACAGAACTTATGATAGTACTTTTTACCTTTTCTAATAAGAGCTATCCCATCTTTAAAATCATCAGATTTTAATAAATATCCTAGGTTTTCTACCTTGGTTCCGTTTACACTTATTCCACCCTGGTCTATAAGACGTCTAGCTTCACTTCTTGATGATACGATACCAGCTTTAATCATATTGGATACAAGATCCATATCAGAAGCTTCTACCTCAAACTGAGGTACACTATCCATCCCAGAATCCGTAGCTCCAAAGAGTGATGAGGCTGATTTTTGAGCCTTCTGGGCTTCTTCTTCTCCATGTAGAATTTTTGTAGTCTCGTATGCCAAAACCTTTTTAGCCTCATTTATTTCCTGATCCTTAAGAGCTGCTAACCTTTGAATCTCATCTACAGGTAGGAAAGTAAACTGAGATAAGCATACCTTAACTAGTTCATCAGGAATATTTCTCCAGTACTGATAGTATTCATATGGGGAAGTTTTATTAGGATCCAACCAAACAGCTCCCGAGGCCGTTTTACCCATTTTTTGCCCTGAAGAAGTAGTAAGAAGTGGAGAGGTTATACAATAGGCTTTAGCTGATGTCTTTCTTCTTACAAGATCTACCCCTGCTAACATATTAGACCACTGATCATCTCCTCCGAGTTCTACAGAACATCCATATTCTTTGTATAGATGTAAAAAATCATAGGCTTGAAGAAGCATATAGTTAAACTCGATAAAAGATAGACCGTGTTCTAATCTCTTTTTAAAACACTCAGCAGTAAGCATCTTATTTACACTAAAACAAGATCCTACTTCTCTTAAAAATGGAATATACTGAATACGCTCAATCCAATCTGCATTATTTACCATGATACCTAGATCTGGATCTTCTAGATTTAAGATTCGACCAAACTGTTTTTTTAGCCCTTCAACATTCTTATTTATATCTTCACGGGAAAGCATCTTTCTAAGTTCAGTTCGTCCACTAGGGTCCCCTATCATTGCCGTTCCGCCACCTACAAGAACAATAGCACGGTTCCCATATCGTTGCCATCTAGCAAGCATCATAATAGGCATCAAATGTCCTACATGTAGACTATCAGCTGTAGGATCAAATCCAACATAAGCACACATTTTTCCTTCTTTAAGAGAAGAATAAAATTCTTCCTCATGAGCTATCTGAGCAACTAGTCCCTTTTCTTTCATTTCATCTATAAAATTTTTCACTTCTAAACTTTCCTTATAAAATACCTATCCCTCTTTATGGGAGAATTTTAAAAAAACCAAATGATAGGATAAAATAATCTTTATAAAAACGCTAGTATTTACCTCGATTGAATACTTAAAAGACGTCTTTTATTACTAAATACTGTGCAAAAAAGATATATAAATTGATACAAAATTATACTTACCTTATTGAATTTCCATGGGAGAGAAAAAGTACAAAAATTTATTCAAAAAAAGTGTTATTAAGCATTCTATAGAATTATTCCATAGTAATTCACTATAAACTTGGAGGAATATTTCCTTCTGTTATATCAATAAGATCTGAACTAATATACATAGCTTCACTGAATGTTATCTTCTTAATCATATCCATTAGATATTGACGTTCACTCTCTTTATCAAAAGTTCTTTTAGGAGCAGGATTTAATGATTTTAGAGTAGATAATTCTTCTTTTGTATCTTCATTAAATTGATTGATACTTATTTGTAGATTCTTTGCTATATTACTATTTTGAATTCTTTTAGACATTCTTTGTTTTAAAAAAGGAACAAAATTTTCTATATGAGAATATCTTACGTATTCTTGAGGTTCAATTCTATCTTCTCTAAAGCTTCCCTTCTTTTGACTTTCAGTTTTAATCTGAAGCAGATCATTTGTAAAAGGAATTACTATATCAGGGGTCACTCCAACATTTTGTATACAGGTTCCTGAAGGTCTATACAACCTTCCAATAGTAAGCCCAAGATAAGCAAGTTTATAATCCAGAGTATAAGTCCTACGATGAGATTCATAATGAATAGCTGTCATCAATGTTGCAATTTGATCAACACGTCCAACATTTTGCATAGTAGCTTTTCCAAAACTTTGACCACCTATTACTACTCCTCTTCCTAAGTCTTGGATAGCTCCAGCAAATGCTTCCGACGCACTTGCAGATGCTTTATCAATAAGTACTACCAAAGGTTTTAAGAATACTTTATTAATTAGTTCTGATTCAATATATTTTTCATTTATATCCTCGGTGTCTGTGTTTTCATGACGTTTAACAGTACCCATAGAAACAGGGGAATCAAAAAAGAAATTAAGTATTTTTATAGCTTCATCTACATTTCCACCTAAATTTCCTCTCAGATCTATAACCAAACTATGAACTCTTTTATCTAAAAATTGAAGATGTTCATATACTTCAGAAGAAAGAGTTTTACTATCTTGATTTTGGTTTATAAGAAAAGATTTTAAAGTTAAAACCCCAATCCTATAATCTTTACCTGTATAATCAGATTTAATCGTTTCTATCCTGGACGCTACACTATCTTCAACCAAATTAATTTTTCTTCTAGTTAAGTTCAGAGGAATATATTTATCTCTACCAGCTGTTCCAAAACCTTCATATCTATAGAATACTATCTTAGAACTTGTTCCTTCTTTTCCTTTTATAAGTTCATCCACTTCCGAAAATTCTCTTCCTACAGTATATACTTCCTTTCCTTTAGGATCTGTAATTAAAATAATTTCATCGCCTTTTTTTACATTCTCTTTTAGTTCATCTACTGCATCATCCAATATTTTAGTTATAATATAATGATTTCCTCTTTCTACTTTTAATTCAAAACCGAATCCTACGTAACTTGATTCATTGGTATCTGAATCATTATTAAATATAGGATCATAAAATGAGTGAGGATCAAATCTTCGAAGAAGTGAGTTAAAAAATTTATCATAATACGATCCTATTAGATCAGTTTTAACTCTTTTAAAATGATAGTAATAACTTAAAATGGTATTTTTCAGGGCCTCTTCAAAACTATTACCACGATCTATATTTACAACTAAATCATATCTTAAAATCGGTTTTAATCTACTTTCTATCAAATCTTTTCTATAAAAAAAATCTACCTTGGATGGATCTGTCTCTATCTTTTGTTTAGCATCTACAGTAATTATATCATCTAACGTGTTAACTTTATTCAATATAGAACGAACAACCTCTTTTATCCCTTCAGATCTTTTAGGATAAATCTTTGCTATTTTTTCTATTAAACTACATGTATCACGAATCAGATTTTTATCTTCTATTCTTGAAATATAAGTTAACCAACTTTCTATATCTTCTCTAAAAAAATAAATTCTATCAGAATCTAAGGTATCCAAAAAATCTAAAAAACTTCTTCTAATCAGTGTTTTATCAACCTTTAATGCACTGTAGTGTTCAGGGATAACTCTTTTTTCTATTAGATATCGCAGATTATCACAATCAAGTCCAAATACTAAATTATTACTCATAGATATAAGTAATAAAATTAACAGTATTTTAGATATCTTAGAAATAAGATACATATAAGCTACTCCTAAAATCTAATATAAATATCGTATGGCTATATTTTATACAATAAATCCTATTATTTAGTCAATTAAAAATTACAACATTTTCATAAAAAGAGTAGAAATTATAAAGACGCATAAACTTTAACAAACTATTATTATTATTTTTTTTTAAATTATCTATATGATTCGGTATGACATTTAAAACAATGTCAACTACTCATCAGCTAAAGATGAATGGACTTATAATTGCCTTGGTTGTGCAGGTGACATTTTTAATTTCTCCAACTCTTAATTATTACCTATCGTGATGTTTCGTTTTGTCTGATTGATTGCACCCTCTACAATAGAACTTTGAAGTTCTTCAAAATAAATTAAAAAAGAACTCAGAAAGTTCATGTGAATCGTTGGATAAAATTTCTTGGATTTAACTTCTATAAATTGAAGATAGGGGGAAAACATAAACTTATAGTACACAAGAATACATTATAAATGGGGACGGATGGATGAATATCTATGGAATTTTAGAAAACAGGTTTTGAAAATGTCTGGGATACTAAAAACAAAATAGTGTCAACATATGGAAAACATCATGATGCAAAAACTACACTTCTGGTGAAATTAGAGGGAAAAGTTACTCCCTTCTAACTCGATTATTTTTAGATAAAAGGTAATGTTTAAACAGAAGTGTTGACTGAGATTGACTATAAATACTTGGTAGGTAGTTATAGGTCTTGTAATTATTTTTCATCAGATTGTAAAATCAAAAAAGAATTTTGATTCTTTATTTTATAAGTGAGGAGATTTTTATGAGAAAAAAAAGTGGATTGATGATAACTATTTTGTTAGTACTTGGGTATCTAGTAGTTGATAATCTTTATGCCGATAATGAATCTGAATATCAATTAGGTAGGCAGTTTCATGGTGCTTATATTACAGATTGTAAACATAACCCTGAAACTAATACATCCTCGAATACTTATTTAAATATATCTTCTTCTTCAGTTTCTGGAGTAATGAGATTATACGAAGGAGCAACTTGTTTAGAATCAAATCTTGTTATGAAACAAGTGGCAAAATTTAATATATCTGTAGTTAAAAAAAAAGGAACAACAGTTATCGTTAAGCAATCAGTTGATTATAGCGATGTAACATTCTTATCAGATCATTATGTATCTGTTGCAAATGAAAGTAGAGCTTTTAATTATTCAGATTGGGTTATGGGTGAAGCTAAAAATGTTACTGAAGAATTTCAGGCACAAATTAAGGAAGATAGTGAATATAGTGAGTATAGTTGTTTGAAGGTAGAAGGTAATAAACTTTATTCAATAGATTATTGGTTAGATGAAGATAGACTAAATTCTGATAAATCAAAAATAAGAATTTATTCTAGAGTAGAAACTATTATAACTAGGCCACTTAGATCTGTATTTAATGGTAGATATGTATCTGAATGTATAGAAAGTGATGATGAAAAATCTTCTTTTATACAAAAAATAAAAATAGAAAACTCTTCTTTAGAAGTTATTACATCAGAATATATAGGAAGATTTTGTAGAGAACCAGATTTAAGGGGTACAAAAACTGAAATATTTAATTTAGCTGTAGTAGGATTTCTGAAAGATAATACAGTTATTAAACAAACATTGGTTTCTTCCAAGATGGTTTACTTAACAGAAAATGCAGTAGCTGATGCAAACGATAATAAACTATATGGATTTTCTGATTGGGCAAAAGATATTGAAAAAGATATAACGGATGCCCAAGTTACTGGAAATAATAAAGATAGAGGGTTTACAGACTATATTTTCATAAGCGATGAAACTGAAGGTATTGGAATTGGCTCATATTGGATTAGTAGAGGGGAAGATAATGATACATCGGTTAGAACTATATACAAGGTTATTAAGGATTCAAAACAAAAACTTCTTCCTTCTGAATATGATGGATTATATAGTAGTGCTTGTATGAAAGAAGATGATTTCTATTTTAAAGTATTACTTGAACTTAATGATTCTGAGATTACTACAGAAGTTAGAGTTTATTTAACAAATACTTGTGAAAATAATGAAATGCAATATAAATTAAAAAATGTAAGAAAATATACACAAGAAGGATATCAAGATGAATACTTCACAATTCGAGGAACAGTTGTATCAATAAGCATAACTCCTATGACCCAAGCAATAACGGATGAGTGGAATCAAAAGTTTATGTCAGGAGTTAATGATTGGAAAGTAGATGTTGAACGTCAACTTACTAAATTATTAGATGAAGGAAGAACTATTTATATGAATCTAAAATTAGAACAAAATAAGTTATTTTTGAATGCTAATTTATCAGATCAAGATATAGATATTTCTGATGATATCGTACTAACAAGAATAGAAAATTAGTAAATATTACCTATGATATTTATAATACATCCACAGTGCTTAGGGTGTAATAAATAAAGAATCGCTTTAAATCACGACTATTTTAAGAGCTGATCTTTAGTCTATAAAGATCAGCTCTTCCGTTTTATTATTAAATATTTTACATATTATTTTAAGTCAACATGGATATATTTTTTATTACAGCAAATTCTTTAAATGGTATTAGCCTAAAACTATAATAAATATTTTAAATAACAATCTATTAAATAATACTCTTTATTATGTATATTTAACCAAATTTTTTTATGGAGAAGCTGGTATGACATCTACTCCATTAACTCCTATTTGAGTAACACTCCTGTATTTAGCATCCCCACTATATGTTGCAGTTATCGTATAGCGACCTACAGGAAGACCACTCAGGGATGAACTTACCCCACCATCAATGACAGGAACATTATCAACTCTCCACTCATTAGAAGAAGTATCTGTTACTAAGAAATCAACGATTCCTGTAACATCATTATAGTTAAATTCTACAACTAAAGGCATATCCTGACCGTAAGTGACTTCTCCTTTTGTATCATCTACATACATACCTGGATCTGTTACTCCTGTTTTAACTGTGAAACTTGTATTATTAGATACTGAATTATATGTAGAATTTCCTGCATAATTTATAGTAACAGTATGAGATTCAGCACTAGTTATTGTATAATTACGTGTAAACATACCTGATTCATTAGTAGTTACTACCTGAGAATTACCATTAACATCTACAGTTACGGATTGTCCCTCTATAGGATCATCTGATATAGTTTCCAAAAATCCTGTTATTTTTATGGTTCTTCCCGGATATATGTTTTCCATATCTAAAACAGCATTAGTATCTGGATTTCTAAAATGACCAAAAGTTAGTTGAGTTCCAATAACTCCATAGAAACTAGATGTTTGTTCAGGAGCTGGATAGTACATACTACCTCCAGCATAGTTTACTGTTACAGTATGAAGACCAGATGAACTTACAGTATAAGATCTATCATATATTCCTGAAGAATTAGAATATACAGTTTGAGAGTTGCCATTAACACTTACAACTACCGCTCCACCAGATATAGGAGCACCTCCGTTATATGTTGTTCTTAGAGTACCTGTAATATGTATGGTTTGTGGGGTCGCAGCATTTGATAGTGCATCTATACTTAGAGCAGTATATTTTTTAGTTACGTTTAAAATTGTCTCAGCTGATCCTGAGTTATAATTTTCATCTCCATTATAGGTAACTGTTACTGCATAAGATCCTATAGGAGGACTTGTTAACGTTTTAGATACATTAACCCCTGGACCTGGTGTAACAGACTCATTATATGTTCCAATACCATCAACCTCTATAGTTACTGTTCCTGTAGCATCATCAGGTAAAATAACACGTATACTTGGATTATTACCCGTTTCTATAGGAGTATCTACATCCAAAAGAACTGTTGGATTTATTTTTCCACCACCTCCACCACTAACAACATTAAAACTGTCTTGTGCATCAAGTGCTGCGTAATGAGTTGCATCTCCTGCATAACTAGCTGTAACCGTATGAAGACCTGTAGCTGTAGTAGGATAATTTAAAGTAAATTCCCCTTCATCATTTATTGTAGTTAAATGATATTCATCCTCATTCACCGTAAGAGTTACAGAAGCTCCTCCTATACCTACTTCGTTTTCATCAAGAAGATGTCCAACTATTAATTCCTCTTCCCCTAAGGTGACAGTAGGTTGATCAACGTTTAGTATAAAATAAGTTTGAAGTTTAGGTCCTGCTGCTGTAACTGTGAAACTTGTATTGCTGGATGTTGAGTTATACGTATCATTTCCTGCATATGATACCGTAACTTGATGTGTTCCAGCGGTTGAAGTTGTATACGAATAACTAAAGTTTCCCTTATTAGGATTTAGGCTACTTGTTGTAGCTGTTCCTACAAGTACTTCATCAACGTAAATATTGATAGTAGCTCCCATTATAGGAACATCCATAGTAGTATCATCCAAATGACCAGTTATAATAGAATTTTCTCCCTGATTAACACTTGTAGCATTCACTAATGATAAAGAAGTAGTTTTCTTAGATACCGTACAAGAATATCCAGAAGCACTACTTGGTAAAAATTCAGAGTCTCCAGCGTAGGATGCTGTAACCGTATAAGTTCCTGCACTCGATGGTGTAAATGAAGTAGTAAAATGACCATTAGCATCGGTAGTAGCGTTTTGAGGAGTACCGTTAATATTTAATACTACCGTAGCTCCTACTATAGGTACATCCATATCTAGTGCATCTAATGCTCCAGTTATGCTCACTGTATCTCCAACATATGCTGAAGACGCTACAGTATAAGATAAACCTGAAACTTTTTTTACATTAAAGCTTCCACTGGTAGATGCTGAGTTGTACTTACCGTCTCCACTGTAAGTAGCACTTATTGGATAAGTACCAATACTAAACCCAGACATTGAAGCAGTAGCAACCCCACTTGTTACAGTTCTTCCTGAATATGTTCCCTTCCCTGTAACGGTAATATCTACAGTTCCTGTAGCATCAACTGGTAAGCTTACAGTTACAGTTTGAGTTGCTCCAGTTGAAATATCAGGA
>CACXFL010000071.1 GCA_902766925.1 uncultured bacterium
TACAGGAATATTAAAAATGATTAAAAGGGAAAGATACTTAGAACAAATACGTCCATTCTATGACTCTGATTTAATCAAAATTATCAGTGGTATAAAAGGTTGTGGCAAATCCATAATTCTTAAACAAATTCAGGAAGAAATTTCTAAAACCAGTTCAAACACCATAATGCTTGATTTTGAAGATCTATCTATACAATCGGAAATTACTAATGCAAAAAAGCTTGTTAGTTACATAGAAAGTAATCGAAAAGGATCTGGACTGTGTTATATATTCCTGGACGAAATACAAAAACTCACTGGTTGGAACATAGCTTGCCAAACATTGAGACTAAGAAAGTGTTCTGTTTTTATTAGTGGCTCTAATTCAAAACTATTATCTAAAGAGTTTACTAAAGAGCTATCGGGAAGATATGTATCTTTTAGAATAAGACCTTTCGTCTATAAAGAACTTTTAGAATATGCTCGTATTCTTAACTATCCAATTGACATAAATGATTATATTACTTGGGGGGGATTTCCAAAAAGAATAGAGTATCCACAGCTTCAAACCCAAAAAATTTATCTAAATGATTTAAACAATACAATTGTCTTAAACGATCTTATAAATAGATATAAAATCAGAAAAGAAGCCTTATTTCGTCAACTTGTAAATTATATATTGGTTTCAAATTCTAGAATTTTATCTATAAGATCTATTCATAGATATATAAAAAACACAGGTATCTCATCTTCCATCACAACAATAACAAACTATATCGAATATTTAAAAGATGCTTATGTTATATCTTCTATAAAAAAATATTCCCCCAAATCCAAAAAGGAACTTGAATACTATTCAAAGATTTATAACGAGGATGTATCATTCAACTCCATTAGAATAACTGATGGACTATATGATCTAACTCATAATTTTGAAAATATAGTTTATAACGAACTCTTATACAAAGGATACACTCTTCAGGTATACGTGGATAATTCTTCGGAAATTGATTTTCTGGCTAATAAAGATGGAAAAGCTTATTTAATTCAAGTAGCGTATTCTGCAGTAGATCGCTCGACTTATGAACGAGAAGTAAAACCTTTTTATAAATTAGATAATAGTAAACAAAAAATTTTAATCACAAATGATGACATAGATTTTGCTTCTTCTTCCTTTAGGCATATTAAATTTAAAGATTTTTTAATGTTAGAAGATCTATAGCTATCTTATTTAATCCTTTATATACTTAAATTAAAATCCATTAACCTTTAAAACAAAACTATTAAAGATTAGTAGTTTAAATTACCAGTAACACCGAATACTTCCTTACAGGGACCATTAGATCCTAGATATTATATTTAACTATCATACTACTAAACATATTTTTTATTTAGATTAGTCCCATAAATTATTCAGGGGTACAGCATATAAATTTTTACCAAATGGTATAGTATGTTCTCCAGTATATAAAACGATCCCCGTAAAATTTTTATCCTTCACTAAATTATCACTAAACCATTGCATGTGTTTAAAATGTTCTTTATTAACTGAAGATCCTGCTTTTACTTCTATTCCATAAATATTATCTTCTTGATCCTGAAGAATAAAATCTATTTCTTTCTTTTCTCTATCTCTGTAATGATACAGTTCATAATGATTATCAAGACTAACTTGGGTTATAATCTGATTATAAACAAATGTTTCAAATACCTTACCTAATTTATCAGTGCTATCAAATAAATCCTTATATTTCCACTGTAACACTGCCCCCATAAGTCCAGTATCTGTAATAAAATATTTATGACTTTTATTAACACGTTCATAATCTGTCTTTAACCAAGGACTTAACTTATCTACTATATATATATTCTCTAGTACTGCAATATAGCTGTTTAATGTCTGAGTTGATATACCAAGGGAAGAGGTAATTTTAGATTTATCCATGTATTTTGACGAATATGCAGCAACAATCGTTACAAGTTCCTTTAATGTATCATGTCTTCTGATATTTGAAATATTTTTTAAATCAGCTTCCAATATAGTATTTAAATAATCCTGATACCACAGGGAACGTTCTTCATCATTTCCTATCCCAACAGCTTCTGGATAACCTCCTTTTAATATTAGTTGAGAAAGTCTTTCTTGATCATAATCAGAGTTATCAATATAATTACTCTCTTTTATTCTTTGTAAAAAACAAGGTTTCTTTCCTAGTATTTCTCCTTGAGTTAAAGCTCTTAACCTTATCTTTCTCACTCTTCCTGCAAGAGATTCTTTTACTGTAGGTAAAGTTTGAATATTAACAGATCCCGTAATTAAATACTGTCCATATCTAGTATCTTCATCCACCGCTTTTTTAATAGCCGTAATCAACTCAGGAACTTTTTGAACTTCATCAATTATCATCGTTTTACCAGTATTTTTAACGAAAGCTTGTGGATCATTTTTAGCAGAAGAAAAAAGAGAATAATCGTCTAAAGTTCTATAAATATAATTTTGATCTGCTATTGTTTTTGAAGTTGTTGTTTTTCCACACTGTCTTGCCCCTACAAGAATAACAACCCGGCGCATATTCAAAGATTTTTTTAAAGATTCTTCTAACCACCTTGCATACATCTACTTTGTACCTCTCGCAATGAAACCAGACTCCTGCAATTATTAAACTATAAAGTCCGCGAAAAGTAAAATAGAGATCCCGCGAAAAGTAAAATAGAAAGTCCGCGAAAATTAAAGTAGACCATTATTATCCTTTAATATCAACATATTACACTAAATCCATTAGTCTGTATTTATTGCCTATATTATGATCAGTAAATATGTGATAATTAATCATTTAATTTATACCTTTTAAGATAAAACTTGCTGGCCTTTTTATTCTAGAACTAATCAATAAAATAGATTTCTACTAAGATCTTTTTATCTTCCCATCTATTTATAACACACAAAATTAGTAGTCTTCACTCTATCCTATCTGTTATATTGTTTATGTTTGTTTGGTTTTATACATCAGACAAACTTCGTAAATAATAAAAATAAGAAAGGAATCCA
>CACXFL010000072.1 GCA_902766925.1 uncultured bacterium
TCTGTAGGAGGTCTTACACTTACACCTAAATATAAGGGTCTTGTTCCAACTTATAAATCATTAATAGAATTTATTGATAGCAAACTAGCTGGTGAAGTTCAAGATGATAGAATCGATGTTCTATCAGACATATTGGCAGATATAATAGATATGAATGGAATCATATTATTACACGGTGGAGACAGAATTCTTGTAAATGAATATGAAAAAGATTTCGGAATTAATGATCAGAAAGACAAAGAAGCATTTGAAGCTATTGTACTTGATGACACAGGTAAACTATCTAGAACTTATCTATCTTTCTTAGTTCGTCTTAATTGGGATATTAAACATAAAATTGGTAATATATCTCTGATCGATACGAAAAAGACAAAAAAAGACAGTGAAAAAGTAAGTAAAGTAATAAATCAATACCCTCATTTAAAATATTTTTTAAGTTATTTTGGTATAAAATTAAATGAAAAATATGGTTGGAAAAAGCTACTGGCTAATTATTCCTTTAAAAATACTTGGATATCAATGGCAGAAACAGCAGAGAGTCTGTATGCAGGAAAAAGAATGAGAATTTATTCTATGCCACAAAATAAAAAGACTCTAGTAAAGGATAAAAACTCAAGTCAAGAAAAAGTAACTTATCAAGTAGAATTTCCTTTCCCTATTTTAAATGATGAAGAATATTATAATTTAGCTCCTGTTGAACAAGATTTTGATGAATGGTTTAAAAAGATTAAAGAAGAAGGTGTAGCAAAATACGAAGGTCTTGAACCACATAAAAAACTTCTAGGAGTAGTAGATAGTAAACAATTAGTATCTGGAGAGTATGATGATAAGGTATCGTTAGCTCAAAACATGTATATACATACAGAATGGAAAGTAAATAAAGTTGAATTACCAGAAAACAACTCTAATAACTTTATTAACTTTATTTATAAACAAGTGTATGAAGATCTTACTGCAAATAGAAATGCACAAATAGGTCACGAAGTTGGTGCAGTTGCAGCTCCTGAAGATGTTAAAAATGTAATAAAAGATATAAATAAACTTAGAAACGATTTAGCTGGTTTTAGAGAAGAAGTTTCTGCATTTAACAAAAAAGGGTATATCGAAGAACAATCGGCAAATATAAAAGATATTAAAAAAGTTTTAGATAACTTCCTACAAAGAAATAGAGTGTTGAGTGAGACTAATTCTGATCAAAAAAAATGTAGGGTAGAGGATTCAGATATAAATGGAAAAACTATAATGGAAAATATTGGAAAGGCTATTTGGGTGGCTTCTAAATGTACTCGTCAAGAAATGTATAATATAATGAGTAACATAGTACGTGACAGGAATCCAGAAACTAGTGATGAACAAATTAATCATGCATTAGAAATGGTTTTGACCAGTATAGGAGATTATAGTAGAAAACAATCATTTAAAGGAAATTTAAAAGATGCTTTCACTGTAGTTTTGAACAATATTGATAAATCTCTTATCAGAATGATATATCTTACTTATAAATTACCTGAAGAAATGACTGATAAAGAATTTTGGGATAATAAACAACTACAAACTATAGTTAATAATACCCATACTCATATTTGGACTGGTATCAAAGAATCATTAGAAACTTTGGGTATTAAAGCTCCTGAATTTGACAGAGAATGGGCTAAAGAACAAGATCCACGTGGTAATGGAAAAGTAGATATTTTCCAAATAGTAGAACATGATAGAGAAAAAACTCTTGAAAATATTCATAAGTGGACAGGACGTATTACCTTTGTTGCACTGTTCCTAGGTATGTACTTAAGCAGAGGGAAGCTAGGAAATGGTATGTCATATTTAGGAAGAGGAATAACATGGATGACAGGAGCTATTTGGAGTTATGAATTTTTACAATGGGTAGATGATAGTTATCTAGGATGTTTTGGAAATCAATCATTTACTAATCATAATTGGGGTACAATAGGGGGAATGCCTGTATATGATATTGCTCGTTTAGGACATATTAATCAACATGAACAGATGGCATTGATTGAATCTACTATTTATACGATTATAGCAGATAGTGAAAAAAATCTTGTATCTGAAAATAAAGCACAGCAACTCAAAAAAATGATCGAACAATCAAGAGCAGAGAATATAAGTAGTAGAGCTTCATTACTAACCATATTGTGGCACGGATGGATTGGAAGTATAGGACTTTCTATAGCTTTAGGTCCTGTTTTTAGATATGGAATGATTGGATATAAGTTTGGGGCAAATAGGGTTGCTAACCTTGTTAGTAAATTAACTACGGGTAGCAAATCT
Source organism: uncultured bacterium (assembly GCA_902766925.1). GTDB lineage: Bacteria > Bdellovibrionota_B > Oligoflexia > Oligoflexales > CACXFL01 > CACXFL01. The sequence continues at coordinate 2,293 of CACXFL010000072.1, forward strand.
GAAGAGGCTCTTAAGATATTACAAAGTAAGATAGATCAAAAATTTGCTTCTGTATTAGGTGCTACAATTAAAGAAGAAGGGAAATTATTTATCTTTGATACTTCTCGTAAAGCAGAAAGTAGTAAAGAATATTTTGAAGATTTTGCTCAAACTTTATTTAAAAATAAATTAATTGAGGAAAACGAATATGTTAAGTTCGTAGGAGATCTTGAACGAGGATATATAACCAGTAAGAATTTAGAACTAGTATGTACACATATAGAAGCTTTGAGTCTTCCAAAAGGAATAGGTGGATTGGCAGGATATATGGCAGTTCCTGCGGGTAGAAGTTATTTAATTCCTAGACTAGCTTTTATAAGAAAGATTAACCAAGCACTAGATTATAAGAGAATGATTATTTTAGGTAGTATTCAAAAAGATGCGAAAAAACTAATTTCTGAACTTAAAAAATCTCAGATGGATTGGGTGGATTTTTCTACAGAAGATAAATATAAAAAACAATTCGAAGTTTTCAAGCGAATACAAAATGTAGCACGATATGAAAATCCTTCTGATTTATTTAATGCTCTAAGGGAAGGAAAATTAAGTAGCATACTTGGACGTTCTAGATCTGTATTGATTAAGGGGGCTGATATTACTGTTTCAATAAGACTATCTGTTTCAGAGGAAGCAGTTGATACAGAGTTAGCAGGAAAAGTAGATGATATTACAAAACTTCTAGAAGAAGTTCCTGTAGACCCTTCAGATCTATATTTTATAACTGAGGAAGAGGAACAGATAGCAAAACAGATATTTATATCTCATGCTTCACGAACAGCTGATTATAACTGGATAGTTGGTCCGGCAGGTTCAGGTAAGTCTGCATTTGTAAGAAATTTACCTAGGATGTTTAATAAAATAAAACCTAATGCAGCTAATAGATTTGTGTATATGAAACTTGATGCTTCAAATTTAAAGAGTAAATATCATGGAGATACAGAACAATTAATTAGACAGATAGAACAATTGGCTCAACTGAAGAAACAAGAAGGTAAGAAACTTATAATTTGGATTGATGAAGCTCATTTGGTAGGAGATATAGAAGCTTCATTACACAATGGTAGAAAGGGGTATAACTCTTTAACAGAACAGATGAAACAACTTCTTGAACAGGAAGATTCTAACATAGGTTTTATTTTTACAACAACTGAAAAGGATATGCTAGACTCAGAACTTTTGACGAACTTTCCTTTGATGGATAGATTAAACGCATGTTTTGTTTTGAAGAAATTAGACCCAGAACGACTAGGACAGTTAATAGACAAGTTTATTACTAGATATAGTCTACAATATGGATTCACATTACCAGAAAATACGAAGAACGAAATCCTAACAACATTTGGAAAAGAAGCTAGAACTAGAAGTATTAAAAAGATTTTTGGTCGTATAAATTCATCATTTAGAGGTAAGCTGAGAATGTCAAATATTGATGACAACCTTGTAAGGGAAATAGAAGAAGCACTAGATGAAAGAATTGAAACAGTTGGGAAAAATATGGATATGATCAGTGCTTATAAAGATAAATTAAAGGTGAAGGAAAGTGACATTAAAAAAATCAGAAATAGTGGAAATAATCCTGAATTATTAAGTACTATGGAGGCTGATAGAACATCGATAGAGTCATATATAGAAGAGTTAGAGAAAAAAAATAGAGAATATTTAACGGAATATAATGAGAAAATATCGAAAATTATACAAAATATTGAAGCCAAAGATTCTGAAGCTTACGATATTCTACAACAATTAAGATCGGGAAACATTGAAATACGACCAGATGTATTCCAAGAAGCGATACAAGCAGAAGATGCAGTTAACGTTAAAAATGTGGAAGACCTTCTTTTACAGGGTAAAGACGTGGAAAAACTTCTTTTACAGGGAAGTAATCCAAGTGCTGAATCCAATTAATTTACAATAAAATAAAGATCCCCTTTGGTTAATTAACCGAAGGGGATCTTTTTTTATAAAAGAAAAATATGGTGATTTTAAAGTTCTAACTTCTAACAAACTTATGGTATTTTGTAGAAAGATCTTTAAAGATAGGACCTGCTTTACCATTACCAATAACCCTTAGATCTATTTTAGTGATTGGGATCATCTCCGCAGCTGATCCTGTTAAGAATATCTCATCTGCAGTATATAAATCATAGGTAGTAAGGTTTTCTTCCAGTAGGGTATAACCATTAGATCTAGCAAGTTCTATTACGGTATCTCTAGTAATTCCAGCTAGAGGTCCTGCTGAAAGTGGAGGGGTTTTTATAATTCCACCTTTACATATAAAGATATTATCAGCACTACATTCTGCTACATATCCTTGAGAGTTTAACATAATAGCTTCAGAACATCCTGCATTAA
>CACXFL010000073.1 GCA_902766925.1 uncultured bacterium
TAATTTTTCAGGATCTTTGTATCAATCTTTTGGATATAATCTAGATCCTGAAACAGAAACCATAGATTACGATGATGTAGAAAAAAAAGCTCAAGAAATTCGTCCTCGAATGATTATAGCAGGAGCCAGTGCTTATCCTAGAACGATAGATTTTAAAAGGTTTCGCGAGATTGCAGACAGTGTTGGAGCATACCTTATGGTAGATATGGCTCATATTGCTGGTCTTGTAGCAGCTGGTCTTCATCCATCCCCTGTTCCATACGCTCATGTAGTTACAACAACCACTCATAAAACTCTAAGAGGTCCTAGAGGTGGGCTTATTTTGTGGAATGATGAGAATCTTAAAATCAATAAAGCAGTGTTTCCTGGAATTCAAGGAGGACCGCTAGAACATATAATTGCAAGTAAAGCTGTATGTTTTAAAGAAGCTATGAGTCCTACTTTTAAGAAATATCAACAGAATATCTTAGATAACACCCGAGCTTTAGCTAAAGGACTTTTAGATAGAGGATATCATCTTGTTTCTGGAGGAACTGATAACCATCTACTTCTTATGGATCTATCATCTTTAGATATTACAGGAAAAGATCTAGAAGAAGCTCTATTGAAGGTATGTATCACTGTAAATAAAAATACAGTACCTAAAGAAACTAGAAGTCCTATGATAACCAGTGGAGTAAGACTTGGAACAGCTGCTCTAAGTTCCCGAGGTATGGGGGTAGCTGAGATGGATCTTATAGCTGGTTTTATAGACAAAGTTATAAAAGGAATTAATTCCGAACATATTCTTTCTGGAATAAAGGAAGAAGTTTTATCTCTATGTAAGAAGTTTCCACTATATTCAGAATGGGAGTAAACCAATGAAATGTTCAAATTGCTCTTATGAAGATACCAAAGTTCTTGAAAGTAGAGAGATTCAAGACGGAAGATCCATAAGAAGAAGAAGGGTGTGTACCAGGTGTGGTTACAGATTCACCACTTATGAGAAAGAAGAAGAACTTCCTATTCAGATTCAGAAGAAAAATGGGACTTTTGAACAATTTGATAAAGCTAAGTTAGTAAAAGCTATGCAGATAGCTTGTACTAAAAGGCCAGTTCCTTTGACCAAGATAGAAAGTGTTGTAGAAGATATAGAAAAGAGGTTGAAGGATTCAGGAGAAAGAATTATACCATCTAAACACATTGGAGATATGACTATGGTTGAGCTTAAAAAGCTTGATAGAATTGCATATGTCAGATTTGCCTCTATCTACAAAGATTTTAAAGATACATCGGATTTTAGCCTAGAGGTTGAAGATTTAGGAAGAGCTGAGAGGGAGAATATTTTAAATGAGTAAATCTACGGAAAATAAAATTCCAAAAACTGAAGAAAAAAACAGTAAGCTAAGTAAGAATATACAAGTTAGGAAATATTCCCTTGAGTTTTTATATCAATGTGAAACTGAAAAGATTTATCATTTCTCCCAGGAACATTTTAAAGAATTTTGTTCTAATTTTTCTGTATCTGAATCTGAATCCACTTATTTTAAAGAAATAGTTTCTGAGGTATATAACGATTTATCTAAAATTGATAATTTTATCTCATCTACTTCTCTTAACTGGAATTTTGAAAGAATCTCTACTATAGATCTATGTATTTTAAGACTAGCTATATCTGAGTTTATTTTAAGGAAGAACCCTACTCCTGTAATTATAAACGAAGCAATTGAGTTGGCTAAAACCTACGGTGGAGAAAATTCTTCTAAATTTATTAATGGTATTTTAGATTCTGTGCTCAAAAAGTACTTTAAAGATTAATTTATCATTTTATGATTCCTTTTTTTAATATTTTACTGGTAGAATAGGGAATGGTATTAATATTATATTAAGGGAAATTGTAATGGAAACTACTACTGTCAGTGAAAAAAATGATACTTTGCAAGTGGAAGGCAGTGAAGCTGTCACAAATACTATCTATGTCAGAACTACAGATGAAATAGAACTTGATATATGTAATTTCTGGATAAGTTTTTATACTCGAGGAACCCTTGCTCCTCAAACATTACTGGAAATTTCTTCCGTCGAAGAGGCCCTAGATAAGGCTGTAACAACTGGAATATGTGATGAGGGTCCTTTGATGCTTGCTGATTCTTCATTTATTCCTCCTAAGTTTTTACATCTTATACCTATGCCTTCTAATATGTCGGATGATACCTGGATTGATAGTATTGCTACTACTCTTGCTTCTTTGGGTATAAATGTACTTGGAATGAGACTTACTGCTCCTAAGTTAGATATAGATCAAGCTAAGGGGATGCTATTTTCAGTAATGAGTCGTTTGATTGAAAAGACTGATATTAAATCTTATTACCTGTTTACTAAGGATAGAGGAATTAATCCATTATTGAATGTTCTTCTTAGTTTAAAACATTCTTCTTCAAAGAGTATAACCGTACTTCATTAGATATAGGTAGTAATAGTACAGGTTAAAGATATAATTAGCTGTAGTAAAGAAGGGTTAAAAGCATGGATCAAGTCAATAAAAACCCGGATCAAAAGATAAACTCTTCGAATTATTTCTTAGATAATCAGGATATACTATTTCAAATCAGAGATAAGATAGATTTAAATGAGGTGAAAAAATTTATAGATGAAACCTATCTTTCTCTACTGATTAAAGAACTCACTGAGCTTGGAAGAATCTGTGCTGAGGTATCTACTTGTGAAGTTGATAATGATTCTTCAAAGATTTTAAAACTTCAACATAAGATTCAAACAATGAAGTTGTTTAGTTACGATAGAGAGGCAAAATACTCCAAAGAATCTAGACCGTATTCTAATAAGCAGGTTCCATTTCTACTTAGATGTGTAGCTTTGGAACTACTATCTCGGGCTTCTCCTACTTTATTTATGAGAATATATACCAGATCTTTATGTGATTATATCATTACTACCTATGCTTCTTCTGATATATATAAAAAACTTTATTCAGATGGTAGAACTTTCATAGATGTAGCTTTTGCTTTTACTGAAAAAGAAGGATCAGATCTATCGGATATAAAAACTCAGGCTGTAGAAGGTACTAATGGAACTATAGAAATAACAGGACAAAAAACTCTTATTTTAAACGCACAGGAAGCCTCCTATTTTATAGTACTTGCTGAATCAAAAGCCCCTGGATCTATTCCAGGATTGAAGCTGTATTTAGTAGACGCTGGTAACTTAGATGATAAAAGCTTAGTAAAAATAAAATTAGCTTCTAAGATCTCTTATAAAGCCTACGATCAGTATGAACTTCGTTTTAATAAGGCCAGAGCATATCCTTTGGTAACTGGTAAGGACTCCTCTATTATTATTCAAGATCTACTAAACCAATCGAGACTCTCAGATGCTTTTTGTGCTCTTGGAATGCTTGAAGGATCAAAACAGCTAGCTTTCCTTCATACTTCCAAAAGATCTTCTTGGCATAGACAACTTTCAAAGCATGAATCAGTTATTGAAAAACTATTAGATATTTCGGTATCTACTATAGGGTTTAGAAGTTTTTGTTATGAGGCAGCTTATTACTACAGTTATTTAACGCTGGCTAGATCTGTAGTATCGGATCGTGGTATTAAAAAGAAAGATCCAGGGTTTTACTCAGAGTGTAGAAGCAAAATCAAATCTTATAACAAACTTATAAAGCTTTGGCTTCCTGTACTTAAATGGTGGGCTGCAGAAGAGATTCCTTCTAATATTTTACAAGTGTTTCGTCTTCATGGAGGTCATGGTTTACTTACCTCTTGTGATATTCAAGTATATCTTAGAGACTCTTTGGCTCTAAAGTTTCAAAACTCTCCTGCTCATATTCAAGCTATACTTACAACCAAGTATGTTTTAAAAAGTTTTATAAAAAAACCTTCAGCATATTTATGTTTTAGACCAAAGGATTTATTTAGTTTTAAGTTTTCCTATCTTTCAAGAAAGCTATCTTCTATGAATCGTTTTTATAGAAGAACAATTTTTGCACTTGTCTCTTCTATTACAGTATCTAAAATATGGTATAAGCTGTCCTTTCTTGATTATCTAAACATAGGAGAGATAGCTTCCATTATAAAAAAGAATATAGCGAGTTTTACGGATACTAAAGGAATACTGGTTCATGGAGAGAAAATTACTAAAATGCAGGGAATACTTCTTATATGTAGTTGTTTGTTGAAAGATTATGGTATTCAAGAAAAACATGACTCAAGAGTTAGAAAGTACTTTGAATCTAGATTTTCATTAGAAAAAACCAGAGGTAATAGTGTTAACAATAATGATGATTATAATGTTAAGAAGAGTGATAAGGAAGGCAAAAAGAGCCAACAAGAATCTCGGCAAGAGATTCAAAGAATTAAAGACTCTTTAGTAAATCTAAGAATCGGTTCTAAACTTAACTTATCAAGTATCTTTTCACTTATACCTCAAAATAAAGGTACTAAGGTTAATCTAGAGGAACACTTACTTGTAAGAAAACAAGATATAGTAAAAAGGTTTTTATTCAAATACAGTCATGAATTTTATTCATTAGGGAAGAAAATCTCTTCTAAGGATGAGGTTATTACTAGTATTTTAAGATCTTCTTATTATGATGAAGAAGAGGATAATTTATCTGAATGGAAAGGATTTTAGATGGGGGAAGGAATTTTTGAAAAAGTTACAAAACTAGCTATCAGAGATATTTTATCTAAGTATACCTGTGAGTCTAAATACGGTTTGATTTTATCTAAGGAAGATTCAGAGGATTTAGTAGCTGATATCTTCCAACTTATTTTAAATTCAAGACAACTAAAAAGTAGTGGTGATAAATTTTTGTCGGGAATAGGACAAACTCAACAGACAAGAACTTCTACTAAAGAGTTAGGTTAGAGTGGGTATAGGTTGTTGGACTTTGGATTGTTGTATGATAAGGAATAATAATGGTTCAAAAAGATATTAAAGCCATCTTGGAAAATCTAGAAGAAGAAAAAGAAAAACATTCTAAAAAAGAGGATAATAAAGTTTTTGATCCTAGCGAGTCTCCTACTCTATCTTTGTACGAGGAAGTTAACTCTGCTATTGTAGTAGGGTGTTTACTTAAGGGAGAAGATAGTTCTGAGGTAGAGGCAGATCTTAAAGAACTTGGCTCACTTTTGTTTACCTTAGGTATTAAGGTGTGTGGATCTTTTATACAAAAAGTCGAAAAGTTTAGTTCTAAAAGTTTGATTGGAACTGGAAAAATCCAAGAGATTTTAAAAGAAGCTTTGGATAAAAAAGTAGGTATGATTGTTTTTGATAAGGAGTTATCTCCAGTTCAAACTAGATATTTGGAAGACAATTTAAAACTAAGAGTTCTTGATAGAACTGGGATAATACTTGAAATCTTTGCAAAACATGCTGGAACTAACCAAGCTAAAACTCAGGTAGAACTTTCTCAACTAGAATATATGTTACCACGGATGAGTGGAGCTTGGACTCATTTTCAAAGACAACAAGGGGGAGTTAACCTTCGTGGAATGGGAGAAAAGCAAATTGAAATAGATAGGCGTCGTGCTAGAGATAGAATTGCAAAGTTAAAAAAACAGTTAGTTCAATTTGATAAAGAAAAATCAATTCAAAAAAAATCCCGTAAGGATGAACTAAAGGTTGCTCTTGTGGGTTATACTAACTCTGGAAAAACTACTTTAATGAATGCTCTTACAAATGAGCATCTAATGGCTAAAGATATTTTGTTTGCTACTTTAGATACTAGCGTTAGGGTTATAGATCCTAAAACCAGACCTAAAATCCTTCTATCTGATACAGTAGGTTTTATAAAAAATTTACCACACTCTCTTATTGAATCTTTTAAATCTACTCTTCAAGAAGTTAGAGATGCTGATCTTTTACTTCATGTGGTTGATATATCTTCTTCAAATTTTAAAGAACAGATGGAAATTACCAATAAAGTTCTTGAAGAGATTGGAGCTACTGAGATTCCTGTAATTTATGTATTTAATAAAATAGATCTAATTGAGGATGATCCTTTTTTACCAAAAATTATGGCAAAAAGTTATCCTAAAAGTGTTTGTACTTCTGCAACAGATCAAAGTCTTGCTCATAGGGTACGTGAGACTATCTATGAATTTTTTACCAATGATATGATAACTCAAAAAATTAGGGTTAATCTTAAAGAACAAAAGATTTTATCTTTGATATATAGACTGTGTATGATTCTAGGATCAGAATGCAGTGAGGATGGAAGTTGTATATACGAGATTCGTACTACTAAAAAATCATATCAAAAAATTAAACCTTTTATTGAAGAAGTCTAAAACTAATAGTGCTTGTGTGTTTTTTATGAAAAGAAGAATAAATGTAAAAAAGATTTTTAATTTAAATTATTTTGACAGTAGATCACTCAAGTATAAACTTGGATTTACTCTTTTAGAAATTATGATATCTGTAGCGATTGTTGGGATACTTTTTTTAATTATAAATAAGTTTACAAATATCACTTCAAGACAATCTAGAGTTTTTACAGTTAAGCAACAATCTGATATTAACTTTAGTATATTTAAAAGTCAGATGGTAAGATATTTATCTGAAGGATCTATTAAAAATGGAACAATTGAGATAGAAGCAGATAATCCTTATACTATAAAAATAAACAACACCCGCTATTCCTGTGGATGTTTAAATACTGTTACTCTTCCTTCAGGAGGACCTAATTTTGTTAATAAACTTAAAGGGGATTTTAACTATGGTAGTGAATCAGGAGTTCAAACAAGACTTCAAGCTGTGACCAAAAGATTAAGCGATGAGATAACTCGTTGGATTAATCCTCATAGTATTTCTCCTTCTCCAGTTAAGGCACTATCAAATCCTTCTCCTAATACTTTAGATAGACCTAGACCTTGTACTAACAATCAAGTTCCTGTAATAAAACAGTTTAATGTATCAAATCCAGCTTCTCCAACCCTAGTTTCATCATATCCACTCGAATCTACTCCTGTGAGTTTTGTTGATAACGGAGGGGTGATAGCTTCTAGGATGTATGTTAATCAATCAGCGGATAATAAATATACCTACATACATTTTTTTAACGTTTCAGTAAGACCTAAAGATTCAGATCAGGCTGTAGCAAATATCTCCTCCCTTACTCAAGCTCAAGTAGAAGCAACAATTGAAGTAGCCCATGATTATATTGAGATAAATAATGAAACTGGTTTTACCTTTACAGATCTTAAAAATACTATCCTAGAGCCTCCTTCATATTCATCATCATCATCATCATCATCTTCTTCTTCTTCTAGTTCTTCTTCATCTAGTTCATCTTCCAGTTCGTCTTCTTCATCTAGTTCTTCGTCTTCATCTAGTTCATCCTCTTCTTCCAGCTCCTCTTCTTCTTCAGATCCAGATCCAGATCCAGATCCTGATCCAGTGCAAACCTGTGCTATCGTAAAAATTAAAGGGTGTGATCTTTTATGGGTAAATCCTGCAATGGACGGACTCGATCAGTATGTTGGAGTTTATCAGGACAGAGTAGAATGTTCCTCAATGGTTGGTAAATCATTTGACTACTGGTCACAAGATTTTAGATGTAGTGTAGATGACCATTCACAAACAGATATTGGAAAAATTTTTGAAGATGAAATGTTGATATACGCGTATCCTATTTATTCTCCCTTAAATTATGGTACTATGATGACATTTGACATTAATCGTGTTGTCAAAACCTGTACTCTTCACCGGATATGTGCTAAAGTTGATAATGTTAAACCTGCTGATTGTCCAAGCTCCCCACATGTATATGGAGAAATCGGATATGATCCTAATTTTGGATACAAAGAATGTGAGGGAAGAAAAACCTGCCTTACCCCTACAAATTGGTTCTCAGGAAGAACATGTGTATTAACGGCTCCTCCAGCTGAATGTTTAAATTTGGGTACAGGAGGATGTGATATGATAAGTAATACAGGTCTACAACGTATACCTATTGCTTCAATTAACGGTATTCCATGTGTTCCTAATGAGACTTGGCCTGAAGATGTAGTATCTTTATCTTATGGTACAGGTACTACTACTATCATTTTTGATAATTCCAGTGGATCAAATTATTGTCCTTGTACAATAAATTGGGATACAAGAGGCTTTTATGGTGGTTGGATAGAAGTTGATGGATCTGCTGCTCCTAGTTCTTGTACACAAATAGAATAGCTTCTCATATTATAGTCACTTCTGGTGATATTAGAGCTGGACGAGATGCGAATATAAGAGTAAATACTGATTCTGATACTACAGGAACTGTTACTTGCACTTTGAACGGTTCTTCATACAGTAATACAATAATTAACGGTTCTGCTCTAATTACAATTCCAGCTGCGGATTTATCTGTAGGTTCTCATACAGTATCATGTAATTACGAAGGAAATAGTAAATATCTTCCAGCAAATAATATACGTACTTATTTTTCTATAAGATAATCAACAACCTATGGATTAAAACCATTAATATCCAGCTTCTTATAACTTAGAAGCTGGATATTTTGCTTGTAGCGGTAAAAATACATTAAAAAACAGTAATAAATTAGTATTTAATTAAACAAGGAAAAATAAGGGCATGATTCTTTTTTAATTTTTCGAATTATAGTGAAAATAAGAATAAGTCCAAATAGATTAAAAAAAAATATAGATTTCTCTAATTGAAATTAAAACTTTAAACAAAACATAATAAGTTTTAAAATAGCTTCTAAGGTTAGTGGTTATTCTTATTTCTAAAAAAATAAAGATAGCTATTGAACTTATCCATTAAAACGAGGATAGTTATTAGATTGATTTATAAATACTGGAAGATAAGATATAATTATTTTTTATATATGGACACAAGAATTTAAGAAAGGCTTGATATCATGAATTTAATTAAAGTTGGAACGAAGTTTTTTGGTGAATCTGTAGATAGTTCTTTACTAGATAGGGCAAAGCTAGCTGTTAAAAACCTAGAAGAAAAAACCTGTCTTGGATCTGAATGGACTGGATGGTGGAATTATCCTAAAGAAAAAGGATATATACTGGTAGATGAAATACTAGATTGGAAGAAAAACTTAAAGCTAGATTATGATTGTGTTGTTGTGATTGGAATCGGAGGATCTTATTTAGGAACTCGTACTGTATATAGAGCTTTAAATAACGCTTATAGCTCTTCAGATATCAGGATGGTATACCTCGGTAATAATATGAGTGAAACTGAGATGGGTCAAATTCTAGAATATATCGAAGCTCATTCTCCTGTGGTAAACGTTATAAGTAAATCTGGTACTACAACAGAACCAGCTGTTGCTTTTAGAATTGTTAGAGAAAGTTTAGAAAAAAAATATGGTCTTGATGGAGCTAAACAAAGAATTATAGCCACCACAGATCCAAATAAAGGAGCACTTCGAGAGCTATCCCTAGCTAAGGGATATAAGATGTTTGAAGTTCCTTCCGATATTGGAGGAAGATTTTCAGTTCTTTCAGCTGTAGGATTAGTTCCTCTAGCTCTTGGAGGCTATGATATAGCTTCTTTGATGAAGGGAGCAGGATCTTATTTTGAAGATATAAAAAATGGAGATACTAACGCACTAGTGTATGCTTGTTCTAGATATCTTGCATATTCTAAACTAAATAAAAATATAGAAATTCTATCCTACTCAGATTCTAAACTAAATCTATTGATAGAATGGTGGAAACAACTCTTTGGAGAATCTGAAGGTAAATCCGGGAAGGGACTTTTCCCTGTAGGACTTTGTCTAACTACAGATCTTCATTCTCTAGGACAATTTGTTCAAGATGGAACCCGTTGTATGATGGAAACTTTTATAAGTTTTAATGATAAACCTTCTATTCAAATACCTCAAAGTTCTATGTCTCCAGATGGACTTACCTATCTAGAAAAAACATATGTTTCTACAGTTAACCAAGCTGCAAGTGATGCAACACTTCTTGCTCATAGTGACGGAGGAGTTCCTTGCCTTAGTTTAAATATTGATGCTCCATTATCTGAATCTAGTTTAGGAGCTATATTTATATTCTTTGAAGTAGCTTGTGCTATTTCAGCTTCATTCTTAGAAGTAAATCCTTTTGATCAACCAGGAGTTGAAGCTTATAAGAAAAACTTGTTTGCAATCCTAGGAAAACCTGGATATGAAGATCAAACTGCATCTTTAAAACAAAGACTAAACTCCAAGTAGAAAAAAGGTTATTTAGATGGAAGCTCGACTTAGATTACTGGGTACTGGATCTTCAGCAGGGATACCTATTCTTGGTTGTTCTTGCAAGGTATGTTGCTCTTGTAAGGCTAATTTTTCTTCTAAGAACAAAAATATAAGAACTAGAAGTTCTTTACTTATCTCTTCAGGAGGAAAAAATCTTGTAATAGATACATGTCCTGATTTTAGGTATCAGATGTTAAGAGAGGGTATAGATCATCTGGATTCAGTGATCTATACCCATATTCATTTTGATCATATCTCTGGATTTGATGATATCAGAGCTTATTCTTTCTGGGACAGTTATTCTACTATTGATGTATATATTCCAGATATGATGTACGAGTTGTTTCTAACACGTTATAGTTATTTTTTAGGAAAGAATATCTCTTATAAGGGAACTTGTCCTAGAGTAGCAATTCGTAAGTTACCAACTCCTAAAACTTGTTCTTCTATCTTGTCTTTTCATCTAGACTGTTTTGATATAGATGTAGAGTATTTTTGTTTCAAACATTCTAACACCGATGTGTTTGCTTATAGGTTTGGACGTTTTTTATATCTTACGGATTTTAAATACCTTGATTCCAAGATAGTTGATCAACTCAAAGGAAAGATAGACTTTGCTGTAATAAGTGGTATCAACTTTAAAAAAGAGCACTTTATACACAGTACCATAGATGAGACTCAAGAACTTTTAGATAAACTACAAGTAAATAAAGCTGTAATCACACATATCTGCCACGATGTAGACTATTACGACCCTGATAATATCCACAGGTTAAAATCTGGAGTATCTCTAGGATACGATGGGATGAGTGTGGATATTAATATGTAAACACGTCTCTTTTTGCTTATTCTGTAACTATCTAATTTTTCAATTATTATTCTAAAAGATTGTTATTTTGTAAAATTTTTATTGACTTTCTGTCTATATCCTTGTAAGGGGATCATGCTTAATATTTAAACAGCTAATTATTAACTATCCTAGATTCGAGGAAATAACATGAGACTATCTTTGAGTTTAAAAAGTATCTTATTAGTAGGGTTAACTTCTTTAGTACTAACAGCTTGTGGAGATAAGAAAGACGGTGATGATAATCATAACGAGGAAGATTATTGGGACAGTGAATTTCAATTAACTCCATTTGCAAAATGCAGCACTACCCTTTCTGAAACTTTCAAAGATTCACTGCTGGAACAAACAAATTACGTAGGTGTTTCTAATCTTGGAGGTACTATTATAACATCAGATTCTTCTGCTGAAGACTTACTACTTAAAGAATATCCTCTAAAATTTAAATTAAATTCAGCTACTGCCTTTACTACATCTATACATCAATATCTTCCATATGAATTAAACACAAGCATTGAAGATGCTTTAGAGAAAGTAAAAAACCAATATATACAAGAAGAATCAATGAAGCAAAGCACTGAAAATAATAATGAAGGAGATGTAAAAAATAATAATCAAGACTCTGCATCCAATACAAATTTTTATGAACAAATACCAGGACCTAAACACGTTTTAATATTCAATTTTGAAACCACAAATGCTAATAGATGTATAATCAGTGTTTTAGATTACAAGGCCTACAACCCTGCACCATCAATTGAGTACTATAATACCGATTCCGGAGAGAGTACATTAATAAAGATTAGTTATGATAAATCTAGTGTAATACTTGAATAAACTGATTATGATTAAAAACTATTAAACATTATTGTGTTTGTTTAATATTAAAAAATTCAACCTAAAACAGTTAGTTTAATCTACTGTTTAATGTTCTAGAGAATCTAATGGAAGCTTCTTTATTTCTTAAAAGTATTTTTATAGTGTTTATATCTCTAGTTTTCACTGCTTGCTCTAGCGATAGTAAAGATGGTGATGATTCTAGTAAAGTATACGATTTAAACGTTACTCCTAAACCTGCATTTAACCTAGCTGGTATGAGTGCGCTTAAAACCAAAGTGTTCAATCAATTAATAAATAAAGAAGCTATAAAGTTTTCTGATATAACCAAACTACTCATCGAAGAACAAATCCGTTACTATAACGTAGAAGACTTTAAATCTACAAGTGTAGATACTATAACTAACTGGATAGATGATTTAACTAGTAGTACCAGGTTTATTTCTGATGTAGAAGATATTAAACCCGTGTATCAAACTAAAAACTTAGATATGAGTGAGATGAAATATAATATAGTAGCTACCTCTCTTCCTTGGATTCTTCTTGATAAAAAACTTCAATGTCACTCTTCTACAATACTTCATCAACTAGTTTTAAGAAATAATGTTAATTTTTCAAAAATGAACCCTGTAGTAATACTAGAATCAGGACACGTTCTTTCTGGATATATCAGTACTTCAACAAATGGGATAAAACTTATAGGAATTGAAAATACAGTAAAAGGAAAAGGAATTAAAAGATATCAAGATCTTTCAAATTATAATGGAACAAATATACGAATTGTTGATTCTGAACTCTTTGTTCTTGTTGAAATCTTTAAAAATGAAATCAAAAACGTAAATGAAGTAGCTAAACAAGTATTAGATTTAACTGCAAAAAAATACGGATTTAATGCGAGTCTAAACTATGAATATAGTTCACTACTAGATAGAGACGTACCGTCTAGTTATAAAGCAAATGAATCACTTTTGAGTTTTGGAAATGCTGATCTAAAAGAAGGAGATAAAGATCTAAGCACAGTAGATGATTTTGGAGATGATGATGGTGATGGATTTGATCTTATAACTTTTGATAAAGAAAGTGAGTACATAAGGGATTTATTAGATTTTAATCCACATTTTTCATCAGTTGATTCATTAGAATTATTAGACGGAATAATTCATTTTGGTGGGTATTATGAATATCAAGAAAATGATGAAACAAAACTTAAATTAACTTTTACGAAAGATACAATAACTATTGATAGTTCCTATTCTCAAGTATCAGCACGTTATAAAATAATAGATGTTAAATTAGTTAATGATTTAGATATTATTATATCTTCTCAACTAATAGATGCTTCTTCTTTGAATGGAGATGAAATTAAATTTGATTTAAATAACTTAAATTATATGTCTCTATATCTTATTGAACCAACAAATACTTATAAAAATAATGAACTAAATATAAAAATAGTGAATCATTTTACTCTTCCAGATACAAACTCGTTTTCTAAAAAAGATACTTTTACTCTAATTTATCACGAAGAAAACTTTGGTAATGAAGATGTAAATGAAGATATAATTTTTGAAGATAATGATAAAAAATCGTACCAAAATTTTGATGAAATTTTTTAAGTATTACATGAAAACAAAAAGAAATAAAACTTTATAACCTTAGAATTGAAATACAACAATTAAGACAGAATAGCACTTTCTTAAAAAAAAGACCTCGTACTTTGCAAAACTCAAGAAGTAAAGTACGAGTTTATTTTTTTGCCCAGATTTAAAAAACTTTTTAAAATATAAATTATATTATATAATAAGTTATGTTGTGTTATTGATTAATACCTTAAATTTTTCCTGTATCTTATGTCTGAGACTGTAATAAAAATAGAGAACCTATATAAAAGTTTTGATTTTCCACTGTTTAAGGGACTCTCTTTCAGTATGAAAAAGGGAGAAAGGATTTCTATTATTGGACCTGGTGGATGTGGAAAAACTACCTTACTTAAAATCCTTTTAGGACTAGAACCATTTGATAATGGTACGGTAGAACTTTTGTCTCATGATATGAAAATACTTGGAGGAAAAGAATCTTCTACTCTAAAAAAAATAGGTATGGCTTTTCAACAAGGAGCCCTCTTTGATTTTATGACTGTAAGAGAAAACATTATCTTTGCTATGGAGCACTTGACTACCTATACTAAAAATCAGATGGAAGAAAAGGTTATAAAACTTCTTCAAGCTGTAAAACTTGATAACACCTCCAATCTATATCCGTATGAACTCTCTGGAGGTATGCAAAAAAGAGTAGGTATTGCTAAAGCCCTTTCATCTGATCCACAGCTTGCTATATTTGATGAACCAACCGCAGGACTAGATCCTGTAACTTCTACTATTATTATTAATATGATTAAACAGATGATAGAAGATAGATCTTCTATCATCTGTACTACTTCCATTGAAACAGCTATAAGATTTGCGGATAGATTTATAGTTATAAATGAAGGAAGGGTTGTTGCAGATGATGATTGGAGAGAGCTTCTTGCATCTAAGAATCAGTGGGTAGCTCATTTTATTGGAGATAGACTTCACGGTATAGATATAGAATATGCTCGAGATCTGGGTGTTCCTGAAAAATATGTATAATAAATATAAAAATATGTATAATAAAAATTATAGATCAGATTCTTATTAGATTGTATTTTATGGAGGAAATAAATGCATAGACGAAATCTTAGATATGATATTTTAGTATATCTAGCATGTATCTTTTTTTTAGTATCTTGTAATAGTTCTTTGTTTAAATCTAGAAATGATGGTAATGGTGGTAGACAAGATAATGATAACAATTCAGGTAATCAATATTCGGAAGGTAGTGATGAAGAAAACCTTCCTCCATATACAGACGAAGAGTTAGAAGATTTGGATTTTTCAAATATTCAAGCTGAAACCCTTAGAACTGAAAATGATGGGGATACAGTTTTTCTTTCAGGAACTAAAATAGAGATTAGTCTTAGAGTTATTGATGGTAAAAAAGTTAGTAACTCATTTAAAGAAAAGAGTAAAGCTACCTTTACTTATAACGGTCATAATACTGCTATGAATGATCCTAAACAACATCTAGTTGAATACGGAGCTAAAGGACTATGTCCTAAAAATGCAAAAAAAGTCACTTACGATATAAAGGTAACAAGAAACGGTCAAGATGCTACCAAAAATAAGGATGCGGTTGTTGCAGCTAGAGTAGATGATTCTAAGGAACTTTGGGTAGGTATAGCCGATAATGGTATAAAGGATTGTTCTCCTATGAGATTTCACTCACTTGATTCTTGGATAATTAAATTTAGATGTTCTGACGATACCGAGATAGATTTTAAAACATTTGCTTGTATAGATAAGAATCTAACAGGAGAACATCTTGATAATTGGATCAAAGAAGGTTCTCGTGCCTATAAGTGTAAAGATTATCAGCCAAGCTGTGAGTAGGCTAACCTACTAGAATTTTCTGATATTAGGGTTATTTATCTTAATGTAGCTGGTTTTCGGTAACACTTATCGTGGCGCAATTCGTGTAGCGTCTTTTCTAATTATTTATAATAATTAGAATAATACGATTTATTCAAAAAATAACAGCACCCAACCGATAAGGCCCCTGTACCAGCTACCTAATTAATTTAAAATTTTAAAAGAGAACAATACATGTCAAAAATCCTAACCCTTATTCTATCAACTGTTATTATTATGTTTGGTCTACTTATATCCTCAGGATGTAATAAAAATGGTTTTAAGTCTGGAGGACCACAAAAAAACGATGAAATAAAAAAGAAGATATTAGATCTAGATAAAGAAAAGATTCAAGAGCTTCTGCAAAATACAAATCAAGACGGAAAAAAAGTATCTGTTTGTATGTATTACAAGGAAGTTTCTGGATCAATAGGTACCTATAGTAAACCAAGCTCTCACCACTGTGATGCTGCAATATTTAATGTTCTTTTTAACGATACTAAACTTTCAAAACAACTTAACTTAAATAACCGTACTGTAAGAACTGTTACAGGTATATCAGGTAAAACCTACACCGTAGGTGAAGATAACTCAGGTTATAATGGTTTTGGTTATCATCAAGGATATGTTTCCCCTCCTGTTCCTGGGACTGTATTTGAAGGAGCTTGGAAGGACAATAAATTTGTTATAAATACTACCTGTGGATTAGATCCTAATGCTCCTGGTTATATGCATAAAGGACAGTGTCATGAAGGTATAGCTTCATTCTCTCTAATAGGAAAAGTAACTCTTAGCTATGAAGGTCAAACTGTAGATATGTTTTTAACAGCTTCAGAAGCAACTATAGATACAGGAAGAGAGTATACCTATAATTTCTCTGATTTTACTCTGGAAGATACTGAGTATAAATTTGGAGATTATTGCGAGTTAAATCAATAGTTTTTCCTTCCTAAATATACAGGGTAAATTAACTCCCCTAACTTAAATAAGTTAGGGGAGTTAATTTTATAATATAAAATCTTTATTTTGAGTATAGAATCTGAGGTTTACTAGCGAGTCTTAAGATAAATTCCATACCTGATTCAGCTACCCTTGATAAATCTTGTATAGAAACATACTCTATATTATCCTGATCATTATGCCAGTGATCTAAATTATTTAGATCTATAATATCTATACTCTTTATCCTTTTTTTAACAAATGGGATATGATCATCTTCTATATCTACGTAGGAACCTTTATAAATTTTAGTCTGATTTTTACTGTTCCAGATAGAAGCAAAGATATCTTGTAAACCTAGATCTGAGTTTAAATCTCTACTTAATCTAAGATTATAAGATCCTACCATATCAAAAAGAATAAAAGCTACAATCTCTTCTCTTGTAGAAGAGATTTCTTCAGGAAGACAATAGCGGGAGTACTTTCCAGTACAGGATTCAAGATGAGCTGCAAAATATCTACTTCCATAAGTATTATCCTGATAGGTATCTGGATAATTTTTCCATTCATTCCATCCAAAAAGTACTGCTTCTTCCCCGTCAAACCATACAAAGCTCAAAGAACACTCTGGGTTAATATCTGAATTTGAAATACTATCAAGATACCTAAGATAATCCATCAATAACACAGAAGAAGATCCTGAATCATTTGCTCCTAGGCATTTTCCCTTAGGTAATTTTTTAGTATCGTAGTGAGAACCTATAAGAATAGTACAATTTTTTTTATGCTTTAGTTTAGATTTTGCAAATATATTATAACCGGTAACAAATCTATGAGTATCCAAAGCTTCGGCTACAGGAACTCTAGTGGTAAAAGTCTGTTCTACAGTACCCTTTGAGAAAGGAGAGATTGACTCTATAATATAGTTTTTAACACTGAGTTGATTAGTGGATCCAAATTCATGACTGTCTTGACTAATAGTTTTCAATGCTTCTAGACTAAATTCAGTGTCTAATTTATAATCTGGACCATATTTAGGCCGGGAGGATTTAAGCCTATTATAGAAGACAAACGTTCCTATAATTATAGTAATTACTATAATTATAGGAATTAGAGTATATTTTAAGGTAGATTTCATGTCAAATTTCCTAATAAAATATATCAAAATCACAAAATACAGTATTAATTTTATACCTAAAAATTTAATTTTTGTATAAAATTAACTGGTATTATATCTAAAAATAAATAAGAATAGACTCGTATTATTTGTTCAACTATTGGAGGTTTAAACTTTTGCAAATTTTAGATAAAACTGCTTTGAAGACATTTACTCAAGTAAGACTAGTAGGAGCTGGGGTTAACGAACTTGTAAGTATTTCTGAGGCTTTAAGAAGAGCTGAAGATGCTGGACTTGATTTGATACTTGTAAGTCCTGAAGGTAGCCAACCCGTAGTAAAAATTGAAGATTATAATAAGATTCAATACGATAAGAAAAAGACTAGAAAACCTACTAAAAAGATATCAGTTAAAGAAATACAACTCAAAGTTAATATTTCAGATCATGATCTTTCGGTAAAGATTGCAGCTATAGAGAAATTTTTAGCTAGGGGAGATTCTGTAAAGTTATCTGTAAGACTTAAAGGTAGGGAGAAAGATTCTCCGGAGAGAGCTACAGAACTTTTAAATAAGGTTACTTCTTCAGTTAAATGTAAGATTTCAAAGGTTGCTGGAACTATTATGGTTCTAGATCCTGCAAAATAATATGTATTTAAAAACTAAAATTAGATCTAGTTTTACTACTCCAATAATACTAACGGTGTTATGTTTGGTAGTGATAGGTGTTGTATCATGTACCTACAGGTTTACTAACCTAGGAGTAGATCTAAAAGGACTATCAAGTATTGCTGTAGAATCTGTATATAATACAGATTCTTCTGCTAATCCTCATGAGCTTTTATGGATTTCTATGCAAGAAGCTATTATTAAAGATGGTCACTTAAAACTTAGATCTTCAGATGAGGCTGATGCTACCATAGCTATCAAGGTTAATGAACTATCTATTGCTCCTTCAGGAAGTGTTACTACCTCTACTCTAGATACAGACCCTTCTTCTCCTGCTTCAAGAACCAATCGTATAAGTGTAGATTCTTTTTTAAGAC
Source organism: uncultured bacterium (assembly GCA_902766925.1). GTDB lineage: Bacteria > Bdellovibrionota_B > Oligoflexia > Oligoflexales > CACXFL01 > CACXFL01. The sequence goes on from CACXFL010000073.1 coordinate 18,481, forward strand.
TAGCTCAGTCCTATTCTTATAATGCAAATAACATAATTATCCTAGATGCTACTGTCCAGGTATTTCATCTTGGTAGTAAAAATATTATTTTTGAGAGAAGGTATCATTTTACTGAAGAGTTATCGAGTTTGTATAACTATCACTATCCTGTATACAAAGAAGCTGTAACTCACGATGTAAAAAAACTTGCTGATAAACTCTCATATAATACTTTGAAAGATTTCTTATATAAAGAATAGTAAAAAAAAGAAGAAAAAAGGATAATAATAGATTGGACACACAAACTATGTAGATGTATAGCTGTCAAAAACCCAGAGAGTCTAATCCGGGATCTATTCTTGGATTGGACTCTCTGGATTGAGAGGATAAAGCCAACAACTTTTATTTACTGATCTATTCTATAGTTTGATAGTGAACCACCCGGAGTATGATCTTTGATAGTACCTCCAGCTTGTTTAGAACCCCATACCATGAAGGATCCGTCAACTTTTAGAGCTAAAAATGCAAAGCTTGTACTATATATACGTTCTATTCTGGTGGTATCTATAAATTTACGATCTTTCTCACTGCTAGGTTCAACTGTTGCCCAACTTCCACTTGCTGGAGTGTTGTCACTATTTAGTATTTTCCCCCAGGTAACAAGAGAGCCATCATGTTTAACCGTAGCAAAAGAATCCCAGTTACTATATACCTGAGCTATAGAATCAGCATCACTAGATCCTATACGATCAAAAGCTCCTGCAGGATATATTCTTTTTATACTTCCACCTTGGGAGTTATTACCCCAAGCAATAGCAGTACCGTTAGCTAAAACTGCTAAATTTGCTGAAGAAGTAGGAATAACCCATAAAGCTTTTACTGTATCACGATCCACTGTATAACCAGATCTAGCAGGGGTAAATTTTCTGATGTTACCACTACCAAATATAGTAGCATCCCCGTTATAACTTGTTTGAATATCTCCCCAAGTAGTAATAAGTCCATCTTGTCCTATAGCAGAAAAAGACATATACCCTGGAAATACTCTAGTAAATCTTTTAGTTGTAGAAGATCCTTCAGGAATACTTGTTGTTAAATTTCCACCATAAGCAGGATTACCAAAAGAAGCTAGTTTTCCATCCTTATTAAGAACAGCAAAGGATTTAGAACTTCCTGTAACACCATGTAAAGGAATTTGTGAGCCTCCTGTAAATCCTGAAAGAAGTCCAGATGGATAGTGAGTCTCATAACTTCCACCATGTCCTTTATCTCCCCAGCTAACTATTCTTCCATCTTCTAACACCGCTACAAAAGCTCCTTCACTAGGAACTACTTCTACTACCCTACTTCCAACAGCTGGAGCATCATTTTTATGTTCTTCATCAGTTGGGAAAATATTATTAGGATAAGCACTAGTTAGATAATTACTACCAAAATTATCTGGATAATCATCTTCATGATCTTGTTTGTCATTACCACCACAGTCTCCACCCCAGGTAGTAATAGATCCGTCAGCTTTGATAGCTGTAAAACTGTATCGGTTAGAAACTATAGTTACAACCTTTTTACCTTCTGGTGGATTTGAGTCTGAAAGATATATAGAGTTTTCTCTAGGATGAGGTTTACATCCTCCTGTATGGAAATTTCCCCCATATGCAACAAGTCCCCAAGTAGACACAGTGCCATCTGCATGTAAGGCTACATATGCATAATAGTTTGAAAATAAAGCTACAACTTCCTTACCATCAGGAGGAGCTGTCAAATTAGTTATGTTTGGAGTTGGAGTTTTAAAATCGTCAGCTACACCACATTTATTCTTCTTATTTTGATCATTTGCATCAGTACAATAGGTTTCATTGAACCAGGTTGCAACAGTTCCATCTTTTTTAAGTACTGCAAAAGCATTTTCTGAACTTGCTATATATATAGGTTCATGTCCTTCGGTCACGGTTAATCCACCATCAGGATATACTTCAGCTCTTTTTCCACCGTATTTTGGATTACCAAAAGTAGCTACGGTATGATTTGCATCTTTTTTCATAACAGCAAAAGCTTGAGAACTTGAAGCTACTCTTTGATACTTGTAGTTAATTTTTTGTTTTGTGTAATTACAAGGAGCTCCTACTATTTCAGCACCGTTTTCATCTTTACTTTCCTTAAATGCTAGATAAAATTCTCCTTCTTCAAAACGAGCATAAACCTTAGATTCTCCACCTATAGTCGGAACATCTTCTCTTATAAGCTTTTCAGCATCACAGGCGTTATCTGCAGGATTTTCTGGAAGTGTATCCCATTTATAAACATTTATTTTATGTTTGAAAGAAGTACCTGAAAAAACAAATCCGTTGTTATAATCAAGTCCTGAAGTAGAATCAAATTTATATGTTCTATAGTAATCGGTATAATCAACAATAGTTCCTACATATTTTAGAGGACCTTCTCCAACCGTTATAGTATCATCCTCGGAAGTATTTTTCCAAATTCTTGTCATAACCATTTGATCTGCATTCAGAGTAGATAATAAGGTAGCTGCATCCCCACTTCTTAAATCTACAGTTCCTTTAGAGCAGGAAGAGACAGTTACAAGTATTAAAACTAAATTTAAACAAGCCAGTACTATCTTCATAGAACATTCCTATCTTATTATGCAAATAAACAACTAAACTTACCAAGTATCACTAATATTATATAAACTTTTAACTGGAAAAAAAAGAAGCTAGCAAAGAAAGGCTCAATCAATGTTACTATACCCGATGTATGCTAGGGAACCCATAGTCCCTAGGTGGGTGTCTTGTTACACACTTTAGGCTTCCCCTTAACATAAGAGGGGCTTGCACACCATGTGTAGATGCCCGACTCCCTATTTTATCATTGTCGGTTCTCCTGCTTTTTACACAGGGTATAGTAACACTACTATCTTAACATATTTTTAAAAAAGTGGAGTATTATTTTTTTTATTATTAATTTTTTTAGTAAAAAAAATAGTTTTTTATATTTTTACCAATTATTTTTCACCTACATTTTAATTCATCATTTAATTTTAATAAAAAAATTCATTTTATCAGATTTTATTCCGATTCCTAAATAGAGATTTAAATGACAACTATCTATTTTGGGATTATTCATGAGAGTTTTTAAAAATAAAACTACAAGACTAGTATGCTTACTATCCTTACTAACAGCTATCCTATCTCTTAGTCAATCTTCTAAACTATATTCCTGGCCTCAAAGACTAGGTTCAACCCATAGGACTTCTTTTTTAAAAAAATCTTATGATAAAAACCCTTTCTATGTAAAAACTCTGATTGAAAACTATAGGTATGGTTATATAGACCTTACTACAATGATGCAAAAAACAATTACAGAACTTTACAATCCTTTGATAAATATTAAAGAAAAACCCTCTATCTATTCTCTTTTAGGACCTTCTTCCTCTAATCTAAATCCTGGAGTTAGCTCCACTCTGTATGATGTTGTAGTTGGAAATTATCCAGTATGTGATACAGATATTGTAGTACATAATCATAAAGATTTTGATGCACCTGTTATTTTTGGATCCTTGCCTACAAATCCTGATGTAAAATTTATTCCTGATAGCTCTCATTTTCCAGATCCTACAAGAACCTCTGCAATTTTAAAAAATAAATTAACCGAGGCTTATGGTGAGTTGAACCCATCACTATCTATTGATAAAGCTTGTTTATATCCAGATGGAGATAGATTAGTTCCTAGTTTAAGTTTTATAGTTACTATCGGAGAAAAACCATATAACATCATTACAGACGAGTTAGAAATCTATCATTTTAAAAAACTTTTTTTCTCAGTAAATGGTACTGCTACTATTTTTGATAAAAATAGAACCGGAGGACTTAAAACCTTAGGCCTTTCAAATCTAGATGGATCTGGATATCTTTCTGATCCTAATTTTTATACTTCTTCTCCTTCTAGAGCTTATAGCCCTTCAAACATCTTTAACTTTGAACCAGATACCGATCAGTTTAGAGAAACCTCAGTATTTAAAAATGCTCAAGACTACTACGCTTGGTTTCAAACCCTGGGATATAGTTGGCACGATAGTAAAAAAATAAAACTAATTCCAAACGACATAATAGATGGAGATACCAACAACGCCTATTTTGCTCCTAGAACCTCAGACTCTGAAGATTCAAGTATTCATGTAGGTAACGGTGATGGAGTAATACTAAAAGATCTTGCTATAGATAGAGATGTTGTAAACCACGAGTTTGGTCACTTTATAATTTTTTCTACCTTAAAAAATGCACCTTCAGATTCTCAAGCTTTAGTAATACACGAAGGACTAGCTGACTTTTTTGTAATGATGAGAAACCAAAGTCCATGTCTTGCTGCTACTGTATGTCCTCAAAACTCTACCCTATGTATGGATTCTTGTTTAAGAACTGCAGCTAACTCTCTTACCCTTCAGACAGCTCCATCTGAAGCCCATTTAAAATCCCTGTTTTTATCAGGTATGCTTTGGGATCTTTATCAAACTGATGGTATTCCTTATGAGGATATGTTAGCTCTGAGTTTTAGAAGTGTAACCTTACTTGGAACAAGTAGTGGATATCATGATCTTGTAGCAGCGTTTTTAGTAGCAGATCTAGCTAACTTTAACATGAAGTATTGTTCTAGAATCTTAGCAAGAGCAAATTTTAGAGGACTTTCTCAATATACCCGTGATCTTCAATGTAATAAAAATGCAATATCTAACTATACAAACGATAATGCTGGAGGAACTCCTTCTAAACCAACGTCCTATTCATCATCTTCTTCGAGTTCTGGTTCTTTCTGCGGTAGTCTTACTTCTCCAACCTCCTCTACTAATAGCAATCCTCCTGGTTCTACCCCTGTGGTACTAATGGGACTTAGTCCACTTCTAATTTGTTTATATCTATTACGTAGAAAAGAAAAAGAGGCTACCTCAATTTAGTGTAACCTCTTATAACTTTAACCTTTAACTTTAACCTAATTAACCTTAGATTCTATCTATAATACTATGATTATGGTACCCATATAAAGTAGCTACCATTTTTCATTACTACAGCTATACCGTAAGCATTTCCTGCTATAGTTTTTACTTTCAAACTACTATTACCATTAACATAGTCTGAATATTTTTCTCTACCAGCTTCATAGTTTCTAGCTCCCCATGTAACTATCTTACTATCACTTCTTAGGGCTGCAAAATTAGTTCCTGCAGCTGTTATATGGGTTGTTGTTAGAGTAGATCCATTTAATTCACTACTAGCAAAACTAGATAGATTTCCTCCATTATTTTTATCTCCCCAAACCGATACTTTTCCAACCTTGTTTATAGCAGCAAAAGCAAAATCTCCTACAATAATTTTATCTACGTTAGTTTCCTTAGATAATATAGTAGTTCCTCCATAATCCTTATGTCCCCAACTATATGCCTCATTACTTGTTGTAACTACAGTAAAAGCATAATCGTTATGATATACTGCAGAAATCAGGGAAGGATTCATGAGTATATTCTTTGTACCAGATGGTATATTGATATCAGTTTTTGCAATAGTTGAATCTCTAACCTGATTAATTGTTCCAGATGTTTCTACAAGGTATACTGTTGTTCTATTCACGTATACAGATTGGATATCTTCGAAAACAGCATATGCTGAACTACAATTAGATCCCCACCATACAACAGCTTTGTTATCATTTCTAAGAGCAACAAAGTTATGTCCACCACCTTGTAATTCTTTTACGTTAGTTAATTCAGATGATAAGCAGGTAGTATCCCCACCATACTCTTTATTTCCCCAAGCAGATACAGTTTTATTAGCTTTAAGTACTGCAAAAGCCTTTTCATTAGCAACAAGTTTAGTAACTTTAGAACTTTCTTTGAATTTTACTTGTGATCCTGTGATTACTCCACCATAAGATTTATTTCCCCACACCACAACACTTCCATCAGATCTTCTTGCTGCAAAAGCCCACTCGTTTGGTACTACTTCTACTACACTTACTCCATCTTCTAGTGCAGTTTTACTCGTAGAAGACATTGTTCCACCATGATCTTTATGTCCCCAAGCTATAATTTTTCCGTCTTTTCTTAGCGCTGCAAAAGCCCATGGATTAGAAAATATCTTACCTGAAGCAACCTTTTTTGTACCATAACCATTAAGTTCTTTTTGTTGAGAAGCTGACAGGGTTCCTCCGTAATTTGAATCTCCAGTAGCCATTACAGATCCATCAGCATTTAATAAAGCAAATGCTCTAAGAGAAGTATATACCTGTGACACATTAAGTACAGGATCTGGCTCTTCTTCTGTAGTAGGTGTAGTAGTACTAACAGTCGGTGTTGTTGTAGTTGGTGTAGTAGTAGTTGTAGTTGTTGTTGTTGTTGTGGTAGTTGTAGTGGTTGTAGTTCCACTGGACGAGCCTCCAGATGTTCCTCCACTAGTTCCACCGGATGTTCCACCACTAGTTCCTCCTGATGTACCTTCAGAACTACCAGTGTCTGTATCTGTTTCTGAAACTGATATATCTTCTGCAATTTCAGGGATATTTTCTTCTACGGTTTGATTATCTGTAGCATCTGGATTTATTTCAACAGGGTGTTGAGCTTTTTTTAAAACGACATAACCAGCTTGATCACTACAAGATAGTAAAGACAAACAGAATATAAATATAGCTACTATATTCCAAATACCGATTTTTCTTATAGTTAATAAGTTTTGCATAAGTTATCTATATCCTCTCTAAAAAAGAGATCTGATAAATATACAACCTTAGAATCGGAAAAACCGGGGACAAAAGTCCAAGAAAAACAAGTTTTCTTTTAGTTTCAAGCTGTTATATCAAATTTTTTACACCTATTTTTTGCTTTTTTCTTCCTTTTTAGCCTCATTCCAAAGAGCATCAAGTTCCCCAAGAGGCATACTAGAGGCGTCCTTTCCGGAGGCTTTAGCAAGATCTATAACCTTTAAAAATCTCGATACAAATTTTCTATTTCCATCACTGGATACTACCTCAGGATCTATCTTAAGCCTTCGACATACCTGGGCTAAAGAAAAAAATACATCTGAAAGTTCTTCGTATACTGCCGTAGAGGAAGAAAAACTAGACCCTCTCATTGCTTCATCTAATTCTTCAACCTCTGATTTAAAATGATTAAATACCTCAGCCACTCCAGCCCACTCAAAACCAATACGAGCCATCTTCTTTCCAATTAGAAGTGCTTGCTTAGTAGCTGGAAACTCACTTTTTACTACATGGGATAGATATTTACCTAGATCTTTTTCCTGAACATGTTCACTTGATTTTTCCTTTTCCTTTATCTTATCCCACCTTTTTAAAACCTCATCAGAAGAATCAGGCCTGTCTACTGAACCAAATACATGAGGATGTCTTCTTATCATCTTTTCATGAATTTTTCTTATTACATCCTCTATACTAAATTCACCTTTTTCTACACCTATTTGAGAATGAAATACAATCTGAAGTAGTACATCTCCTAACTCTTCCATAAGGTTTGCACTATCCTGCCTTGTTATTGCATCTACTACCTCATAGGTTTCTTCTATAATACCACCTCTTAATGATAGATGAGTTTGCTCTAGATCCCAAGGACAACCTCCATCAGGATTTCTTAAGGTTGAGATGGTTTTTAATAACTTTCTAAATTCATCACAAGCTCTATCAATTTGTTCTTCACTCAATGCATTAAGCTTATATTTAATATTATCTTCCATATATATCCGTTTCTTTTAATCAAATCTGAGGACTTATTTTTTCTTCACTAAAGATTCAAAATACATGGATCTTGTAGGAAGTCCCATCAAAGTTAATACTGTGTTTGCAATATTTGCAAGACATCCTCCTTGTACAGGAGTAAGTTCAAATTCTGCTTTTTCTTTACCACCATCATATATATAAAAAGGTACCAGATTTTTAGTATGAGCTGTCTTTGGTTTTATCTTATCAACACAGTTTCTCCAATCTGGCCAATCTTTTTCTTTAGCATCAAACATTTCATCTGAGTTTCCATGATCTGCAGTAACCACAAGAATTATCTTCTTATCTTTACATTCTTTCATTAACTCTCCAAGCATCTCATCTACTTTTTCAACCCCTTTAACAGCAGCAAAGAAATCTCCAGTATGTCCAACCATATCTCCGTTTGGATAATTAATACGAGCAAAATCAAAACTAGATTGATCTATAGCTTTAAGTACTACATCGGTAATTTCTCTGGCCTTCATCTCAGGACGTTCATTAAATTTAATTTTATCAGAAGGAATTTCTATATAAGACTCAAGATTTTGATTAAATTTACCACTTCTATTACCGTTCCAAAAATAAGTAACATGTCCAAACTTTTGAGTCTCACTACAGGCAAGTTGACGAATTCCTAAGCTACACATATATTCTCCTAGTGAATCAGTAATTTTAGGAGGATCAACTAAATACATTGTAGGAATTTTTAAATCTCCATCGTATTGCATCATCCCTGCAAACATAACATCAGGAACTTTTCGTCTATCAAATCCTTTAAAATCCTTTTCTGTAAAAGCTCTACTTATTTCAATAGCTCTATCTCCTCTAAAATTAAAGAAGATAACACTATCGTTATCATTGATAGTTCCTTGAGGAAGTCCTCCCTCATCAACCATAACAAAAGAAGGGAAATACTGATCAACTAATTTTTGAGATCTAAACTCAGATACCATCTCTTCTAATGTTTTAAACTTATATGGAGCTTCTCCCATAACATGAGCACGCCATCCAGTTTCTACCACAGACCAATCAGCTTCATACCTATCCATTGTTACTACCATTCTTCCTCCACCAGAAGCTACTTTTACAGTGGAATCAGGATAGGTTTTAGAAAAATAGTTAATCTTATCTTCTAGTTTTTTTATATAGATTTCAGCACTTGTTTCTCCAACGTCTCTTCCATCAAATAGAGGATGAATTCTTATATTTTTAACTCCTTCACTTAATGCTTCTTCTACCATAGCGTAAAGATGATCTTCATGAGAATGAACATTTCCATCTGATAGAAGTCCTATAAAATGAAGGGTAGATCTTTTATCTTTAACATTACTGATAAGTTGTTTCCAAATCTTACCCTGATACATTTGTTTAGATTCAATAGAATTTTGTACAAGCTTTGCACCTTGAGCAAAAATTCTTCCAGCTCCCAGTGCATTATGTCCTACCTCACTATTACCTATATCATCATCCGAAGGAAGTCCTACGCTTGTTCCATGAGCTTTTAAGGTAGTAAATATAGCCGAAGATCTAAGATTATCTAAATTAGGGGTAGAAGCATAATTTACAGCATTACCAAAATCTTTGTCCGTACACCCTACTCCATCCATTACTACTAGTAAAACTTTTCTCATCTAAAATACTCCTCACCCTGTTAAACTTAACTTATATCAAATTATTAATACCAAGTTTTTTATTACTAGTTATCTTTGTATATTATTTTTAAACCTAATAGTTTAAAAATAATACTAAAACTTATTCTAAAAACTTCATATTATTTCATCATAAAATATGATGAAAATATATACTTTATTAGGATTGATGCTAACATAGAAGAGCCAAGACATCAATAGATGAGAGAAGTACTTATTTAACTGGCTATTTATAGATTTGTATTTAGAAAGTACTACCCTCACTATACAAATAGTAACAAGTTTATATCAGGTAATACTTCTTGATGTGTTAATTTAAAATATTCTATTAGTCATGTGTCTATCTTTTTATAATTAGATACTGTTATTCCTTCAGATACTTCTATTATTTTAATTTATACTGTACATATGTAACAGCAAAATCTACTACTAAAATTACTATAAAAGCAGTTACTACAGCACTTGTAGTAGAAGAACCTACTCCTTTAGCTCCCCCTTTAGCATAAAATCCTTTAAAACATCCTATGGAAGAATAAAGTACTCCAAACACCAAAGCTTTTTCTAACCCTTCAATCACATCCCGGGTTCTCATAACCCAGACTATTTTTTCTATATATAGTTTTAAATTTATATCATAAAACAAAAAAGCTATAAGATATGAAACACTCACACCCACCAGAATAAAAATAGCAGCAAGAACTGGAAGCATCAAAGCTGAAGCCCATACCCTTGGAGTAACAAGATAGCAGATGGGATCTACCCCCATAACTTTAATAGCATCTATCTGTTCATTTATTCTCATTGTAGCAATCTGTGCTGTCATTGAAGATCCAGCACGTCCTGTAACAAGCATAGCTCCTATTACAGGGGCTAGTTCTTTTGTTATAGTATAAGCAGCTGCAGCTCCCATCATAGATTCTGCTCCAAATATTTTAAATAAATCTCCTAACTGAAGACCAAATATTCCTCCAATCATAGCGCCTGCAAGAATAATAATAAAAAGACTACGATTACCAACAAATTCCATCTGTTCTATAACACGTTTGTTAGGACCGGTCTTTAGTATACCAACCAATGCATGGGATAGAAAAATAAGATACTTTCCAAAAACTTCGGTAAGTTCTTTAAGCTTTTTTTTGATAACATTAGAAATGGTATAATCAGTTACGTTCATAAAAGTACACAGTCCTGTGATCCTAGCTTTCTAAATCAATCATCCGTATGAGTGATTATATTTTTAATCTCTTATAATGATTATTTTAACCGTTCCAAGCTGTTCAGCCAAGAGCAAAGTGCACGACTTCTATGAGAAATCTTATTTTTTTCTTCTAGACTAATCTGGGAAAAAGTTTTTGATAAAGATTCCACATAAAACAGTGGATCGTATCCAAACCCTGCGGTTCCTTGTGGTGATTCTAATATTACTCCTTCACAAAAACCTTTATAGATCGATTCAGATCCGTTTCTATCAATATAAGCAAGAGTACAATTAAATCTAGCAGTTCTATCTAAAGATCCTACTTGTTTCATCTTAGAAAGAAGTTTTTTATTATTAGCTTCATCTGTTCCTTCTAAGGAATATCTAGAAGATCTAATTCCTGGCTCTCCCCCTAGGCAACTAACTTCTAGTCCTGAATCATCTGCAATAACAGATGCGTCCGGAAATTTAGATTTTATAAATCTAGCTTTTATAAGAGCGTTTTCTTCAAAACTTGATCCATTCTCTTCAGGAAGGCAAGATACAAGATCCCATACTCCCCTAAGAGTTATTCCTATCTCGGGATAAAATTCCTTAACAAAAGAGTTCATCTCTTCAAGTTTATGTTTATTAAAAGTAGCTACCAGTACTGTTGATTTTTTTAAGTCCATTAGTGAACCATTTGTGAATTGGTTACAGAAGAGAGTTTTAGATTTTTTAATTTAATTGAATTACTCAAAGAATCTACCATCGTATCCATAAGAACATCCCGAGATCTAGGTTCTACGAATAAAATTCCCATTTCTCGAAAATCTTCAATCATAGCTTTTCTAACAGTTTTTACATCTAAATTTAATTTACAGATAATAGAACTCAATCTAGGATTTGATAATGAACGATCTACAAACACATCAATAGGAAACAGTTCTACCACCTTATTCTCCTTCACGGTTAAACTAATAGGCAAACATCAGGACTTAATTGGTATTAGACCAATATGATCTAATAATCAATAACTTTTTATCACTAAAGCATCATCTATTTTCTTCTGTTGATTCTTACTAGTGCAAATTGATCTATATTATGGAACATATAGGAACTGATAGCAACATAAAAACAGATCCTCCTATAACTCCTAGATCTACCACAGGGAAAAATTCAACTGATCTACGGAAACTGTTTTTTTCTTTTTCGATCAACTCTGAGAACCACTCTTCAAGATATTCACATATATCTTGGGAATAGCTTACCCCTTCTTTGATTTGTTTTTGATACATTTTTAATACCTGAGAGGAAAGTTCTCCGCTTCTAGACTCAAAAACCAAGCTACGAATTCCACTATCACAGACTCCCCTATAAAAATATAGATCCATCCATTCTTTAACCTGAGTTATATTCTCTTCAATAAAGTTTTGATTAACTTTCTTTTGTAATTTTATAGCTACAAAGATAAGACTAACTAGATCCGATACTATAAAAAAGACATCAACTCCTCTGTAGTTACTAGTAAAATTATCCGAGTGTACAAAATAGATAATTCCCCATCTTATAATGACACAGCCACAAAGCATAATTAAAATTTTATGTTTAAAAATAGTAAAAAAATAAGATTTTTCTTTTAAGAAAGAAAGATAATCTAGTAGCTGTTTTTTTAAAAATAAAACCTTATCTTGTTCTTTAACAGACTGACTTATTCCTTTATCTAGTACTAAGTTAAGATGATCTAAAATTTCTTGAACAAAACCCCTACTATTTTTAACTTCTATATCCTCTATCCTAGTATCACTACCGTCTTTATTATCTAATCTAGTAGAAAAGAATAAGGGTTTACCACTTTTTATAAGCTTATCTACTTTTTTTAACTGTTCTACCAAGTAACTAACATATTTATCTAAACAAGATGACACAAACTTAGAAAACACAAGTCCTACAACCACTATAGAAATAGAGAAAAAAATTTCCTGCCTTATCGTAGAACTGATTTCAAACACCGTCGATCCTTTCTTAGCCCCTTTTATTAATGTAATAAGTTAGGATTAATTTTTACTCAGCTTATATCATCCTATCTATATTCTACCTAAGGTAGAGTATCTTCCATTTATCCTACTTATGATAAAAACTATTATAAGGTGGTATCTACTGTACTATCTTTTAAGATTAACATTTTAGTAATAGCTACTTCATCTATACTTGATTTGATAAATGGTCTTACCAGTGCTAAAAATAACATAAGTCCTTTTATATCTTTGGAATCAAATTTATACCTTAACCCTTTACAGTAAGTAGCAAACTCAGATTCTAAACTTCCATTTAAAAGATCCAAAGAGGTAGGAACATAGTTACTTGAATCTATATGCATTTTAGATTGAGTAAGTTCACAAACATCTATGATTTTTTTCTTCCATAGTGGAGAAACAGCTCCCAGATTTTTTACCTGCCATACAGCTGGTACAAAAGGAAGATCTGTCAGTGAATACCAAAAATGTCCTAAATCTATTACCCTTATAAACTCTTTTCTTCTTAAAAGTGCTTCTTTTCCAGAAAGAAGTATCATATCAAATTTTTTATCTTCAACTGCAGATTGACTCATCCAACTATCAAAAGCTACTTTTCCAAACATCAACCTGTAGAAGAGTTTTGCTAGTGCTACTACACTTTCACAACAATTTCCTTGTAATTTAAGTAGTGGTGGTAGTTCTGGTTTTAGAGGGAGAAGTTGATCGGAAGATTCTAGGATAGAAGAAGCTGTTTTTTTAAACTCAGATACCTGTTCTATATTAAGTCCTTGGCAGATAACCCTCAAAAAACTAATTCTTTCTTTCATCTTTTCCACATAGGAGAGTCCTTCGGAAGCAAATCCAATATATGCTCCAACACTATAATCACTACATACAAGTCCTGCTGGAAAAGACATCTGATAGTTCTGAAGTAAATTTACTGAGGCTACAGGAGCAATATCTATACTTCCATCCTGCAAAAGTTTAGATATCTGCATAGGAGTACCTGGATAAATATTAACAGAATCTCTTAGATAATTTATAAGTTCTACTCTAAGAGGCTCTAATCCCAAAAATGAAGGTATCCAACCTATATTCAAAGTTTTTAATTGTTTGTCTTCCATCCGCTAACCACAACAATAATTCACGAAATCCCGATAAACTACTCCTATTTAATAAAATAAGATATCCTAAAATTATAATACTAATAAAATCAATCAGTTATTATTTTTTAAAAAGAATATCCTAGCATAAATTTTGAGCTAAATGGAAATAAATGCTCATCTTCATATTGTGTTAGAAGTAGATCTTTGGTTTTAGAGGAAAGTCCATCTTGTCTTGAGTCTACAGATGAAAAAGAGGTAGCTGTTATACTAAAGTCAATTCCAGCAAGAATTGAAAGACCACTTTCCCATATACAGTGCCATCCTATACCTACTCCATAACTTATATAGGTGGTTGTAAATTTCATAAGAGTTCTATCCTGAGAGTTTGCGTATACGTCCATACTTTTTATCTTATACTCGAAAGGGACTCTTACGATATTTGAGATAAAGTTTATATAAAAAGAGGATTCTTCTTGTAGATAGTAGGAGGCATAAAAACTAATTTTATGAGCTTTATTCACTTCAATATAAGGATCTTGAGAAGCATAGGTATCAATTTTTTCAGCATTTAAGGAATCAGAATCAAAACTCAAATACCAAGGATCCCAGTTAATACCAAGTCCTACTGCTCCTGACAGGGATTCTATAATATTAGGTCTATATTCAGCTCCTAAAATTCCTACGGTAAAATGCTTACTTTCTCTAATTTCTCTATAATTCGTATCTATAGGAGCAAACATAACTATAGGTAATGAACATATTGCTGCATAAATAAAATTAGATATAAAAAACATGAGTTGTTTACTTCCTTAACTAAACCACAGTTTAAATAAACATTATAAACATGGGTATATCAGTGTCCCTTATTTAGTACCATATATATTCTAACAAAAAACCCTATATTTTCAACGTATATACTTATTCCTTCCTTAAAAATAACCTCTTTAATTTATATCTTAACTTGTACCAAACTTTTATTTATCTTATACTTTCCTTAATTTTTAGAGCCTATTTGATAAGGATTGGAGAAAATTATGACAGCTTGTTTAACTTCCATGGGACATTTTTTTCCAGAGACTGTGCTTGATAATGCTTTTTTTGATAGTTTAGATATAGGTTCTTCATCAGAATGGATTGAACAAAGAGTAGGAATAAAGGAAAGACGTTCTTTTATAAAAAAAGAAGATATATTAAAACTAAAAAGTGGACTCACAAGTTTTACCAAGCTTTTAGAAGAAGGGGGTCTTCCAACTATAGCTGAGATTAGTAAACTAACCTTTAAATCTTTGCAGGAAAGGTTTAGTAGACTTGCCTGTCATGATCTAGATCCTAATATAATCGAATATATTTTATGTGGTAGTGGGACCTTTGATTTTGAGGCTCCAGCTTCAGCTTGTTCAATAGCAGATTCTCTTGGAATAAAAGCAGTAGGACTTGATATAAATTCTGCATGTTCTACATTTATAGCTCTTTTACATACTGCACGTTCTTTTATAGAGTCTGGAGTATGTTCATGTATCTCCTGTTTTACTGTAGATCGTTACACCGCAAGAATAGATTATAACGATAGATCTAATTGTATCTTATTTGGAGACTCTGCTTCTTCGTCTCTTATTCAAAAAGATGCTCCATATGGTTTTAAAATACTTGATTCTTTTATGGAATCAGATCCCAGTGGATACCGAAGTGTAATGGTACCTTATCGTGGCAAACTCTACCAAGATGGAAAAGTAGTTCAAAAATTTGCCATCACTAAAACCATTGAAATGTGTAAGTTAATGTTACAAAGAAATTCTTTAACTATAGATGATCTAAATTATTTTATAGCTCATCAAGCAAACTATAGGATGCTTAATTCGATAGTAACGAAACTTGGTATTCCTCCTGAAAAACATCTCTACAATGTTGTAACCCGTGGAAATCAAGCAGCTTCTGGTGCTGCTACGTGTCTTTCATCAAACTGGGACAGGTTTATTTCCAAAGATAAGGTTATGGTAGTTGTAGTAGGATCTGGACTAAGTTGGGGTGGGCTTCTTCTAGAAAAAATCTAAATAATTCAAGTTTTTTGAATTTTTCTACCCCAGATATCTATTTGATATTACAGTATTTTATCATATTTTCGATATTTTTTATCTACTCTTCCGATAGGTACCTTGAGCATTCGGGAGGGTCTATGAGAAGATCTATAACAAATTTGAGTTTAATGGTTGTAGTAACTATGTTTATGAGTGTTGCTTGCAGTGTAGCTGAAATTCCTGAACTAGACACCAAGGGTTCTTTACAAAATTCCCTTCCTACACAACAATTAACTCAACAAACCCAAACTCAAACAACCCTATCTCCTATTCAAGCTGATTCTAATATATCAATTAGTGTGATTAAAGATTCTTCTGAACTTGACTCTGCTTCCATCGATAAGATTATATTTGAGTTAAGAAATAACGCTCTTGAAATAGTTAATATGAGCAGATTAGCTGAAAAACAAGCATCTTGTCCTGAAAACGTTAAATCTCAGTTCAAAGAAGGAGATCTTGTAATTTGTAAAAGTTATGTTCAAAAAAGAAATCTAACAGATATTGTAGTATTTATAGGTACTCAAAAAAATGAAGTAGCTTCATGGGTTTTTGATGATTCTAACCCTAATCTTTTAAAACTAAAAATTAAATTAAAATAAAATAGTATAATTTCTCTAGTTTAATATCTATCCTAGATAATTACCATCTTCCCTTTAGGAAAGATGGTAAATTTATTTATACTTTTTGTCATATGAGGATACAAAAATATTGACTGTACTTTTAAGTTTTTGTAGAAAATCTAGACAATCCTTCTATATTTTTATAAAAAAACAATATGGATTTCCATGTTGATTAGAGTCTAGGGTAGAAAATGAAACGCCTCTTTGGAATAAAGATATTTTATCTGCGATATATTTTTATTACAGCTACTATTTTATGTTTAGGACTTGTTACTAACTCATATTGTTATAATGAATCAAACTCTACTCCACGAGCGTATTCCCAGATAGATCTAGATCCCAACCAATATCCTATGGAATATTCTTCTTCAAATCACTCTACCCAAAGTAGAACCCTTTTAAAAGAGCTTGCTACCTCATCTATACCAGATAACTTATGCGATAGATACAAACGAATTCTTGATAAATATCTTGATTATACCACTCAAGACGCAGAATTATTTTTCGAGGTGCTAGATTCTTCTGTTGCTTCTATCTACGTAAAGCTTTCTCTACTAGAACTAATAAGTGAAAAATGGGTACAAAATTTTAATTTTGAAATTTTATTTACTAAATACATCATAAAAAAATTTGAAAGTTATAAAAAAAATCCAAACCTACTTTTAAAACTTTTAGAGACATTGTGTCTTCTAAGGCCTATAAATGCTACCTCTCATTACACACTTATGAGACCTTTTATTCTTAATCCTTCATTATTTGATCCAGAACTTCTTAATAATTATAAAACTCTTGTGCTAAAATCTACGATATATCTTACTCCTACTTCTCGTGACAGTGCTATTTTCTCAGATTTTAGTAAAACTTATCTAGCTGCTTACCACAGAGAAGCAGATGATTGCCTAAGAGTGCTTTTTATAGAAAACTTTGCTTCATTAGGATTTTTTGACGAGATAGTATCAGTTATAAACGATCAGAAAATTTCCGATATATTTAAGATAGCTGCTCTTTCCTCATCTTATCATTCAGCCCGTCTTCCTGAAGACTTTAAACAAGAAATATTTATCAGTATCGATCGTATTATAGATAGTACCAATGCTTCCTTATTTTTAAAAAGAATAGCCTACTACGCCAAGCTTAGAATCCGAGCTATTTCTTCCATTCAGAATCCATGTTCTCGTTTATTCTATTAAGTCTTAATACGAATTATTAGTAATTAGATCTTTAGTTAAAATAAAAGTTGTTTAGTTTCTTCTATCATCATCGTCATCATCGTAACTATCTTCATCATCATCATCTGAATCAGCATTTGACCAAAAATTTTCTTCTTCTTCGTCATCTTCATCATCAGATTCAGTAGTATAGCTATAACGTTTTTTTTCATATCTATATTCAGAATCATCATCATCTTCTTCAGAATCATATCCATCATCTTCTTCTAGTGAATTCTTCCAATCAGCTTCTTCATCAGAATCCATTTCTTCAACTTCATAATCATCTTCTCTATCTACTCTATGGACGTTAATCCATTCTCTTGCTTCATCTTCAGTTTCAAGTCCTTGTTTTACAACTTTTCCAGTTTGGATATGGTACACTTTCCAAAGCATATAAACTCCTAAGAATAAAAAAACTACCCGTCTATGTTAACTACTTTTTTATAGTATCCTTCAAGTTCTCTATTTTTATGTATATTCCACCAAACTTCTCCTGTATACAAAAATATGTTTGATGGAACTTTTTTCGTTGAGATACTATCTTGAGATCTTATCACAACATTTACTCTGATATCACCCTGACTCTGAGATAGAACCGATTCGAAATGTTCAATATATGCATTAGCATCATTAAAAAACATCACAATAACTTCCCCGAAAGGTTTCAGGGATTCTTGAGACGATTGTTGTTCTAATTTACTACCCTGTGTCTCCTGTTGTACTTTTTCTTTCTTATTCTCTTCTATCTTAGAGGAGGCTTCTTCTTGAGAAGGATTATCATCTACTCTAAACTGATTTTGACCAAAATGCTTATTTTTAGATTTATACTTTGATCTTCTTTTAGAACTAGCCAAACTATCCTCCCCAAAACTTCTACGATTAAAATCTTAGTATTTCTTTTTCTTCTTGTTTTCTTCCCCCTCTACTATTCAATCATCAAATCATTTTCCAGTAATAAGGTTGGAGAAACACTATCACAAACACTTCCATCTCCTAAATATTGAATAGGTTCTGCAAACCTATACAAATTATTTTGAGCCCAGTTTTGACGATGTCTTAAAAGTTCTTGGAAAGGCTTTTCTTCTAGACTTACAAGACTCTTTTTAATAACTGGAACTTGTTTTCCGTTTCTTACTTCCATATTCATCATAGCTGATAGTGGTATTCCATAAGCTTCCCACTCATCTCTGTTTGTTTTGACAAGATTTTTTATCACTGACATATATCCAGTAACTCCAGCAAGAGACAGGGCTACTACGTTTAATCCCAATGAATAGGTGTAATCCGCATCAAAATTTGTAGGAGCAGCACATCTTCCTTCATACCCTAAAAAGTGTGTTTGACAAGAGAATTTCCCTTTATATCTTCCTTTAGCTCTAAGTTCTTTAAGTTTCGCTTCAATAAGATCTATAAGAAGTTTTTCTGTTTCTATCTTAGATACCTGAACGTTTCCATGAGGATCTCTATCCATAAGAAGTTGTCGTTGAATATCTACAGGTAGATTTGAAAATACATAAGAAGCATCTTTTGATAAGTGACGATTAGCATATTCAGATCTTTCAGTAAAAGAACTTAAGGTATCGAAAAATTCTTTATTTTCTCCTAAAACTTTATTTAACTCTTGAATTAAAAGTTTCATCTCAGGAATAAACTCAATAAGTCCTTCTGGAATAAGAACCAAACCAAAATCAAATCCTTTATCAGCTCTATCAACAATCACCTTAACCATCTCATCTATAACTTCCGCTAAAGTCTTTTTCATGCTTTGAATTTCTTCTGAGATTAAAGTTATATTAGGTCTTGTAAGAAGAGCTACTTCCAGTGTAAGTCTAGAAGCAGATCTACCCATAAGTCTTATAAAATGATAATATTTTCTAGTAGAGAGAGCATCTCTTCCGATGTTACCAATAAGTTCAGCATACAAACGTGTAGCAGTATAGAAACCAAAAGAAATTTCTACATAATCATTCTTTAAATCCCCGTCTATAGTCTTTGGAACTCCTAAAACTCTTACCTTGGAATTTTTTTCTTTAAAATACTCTGCCAACAGTGCAGCATTAGTATTAGAATCATCTCCACCTATAATAACAAGTACATCAACTCCCTTATCTTCTAAAACCTTCTGGCATCTTTCACATTGTTCTGGAGTTTCAATCTTTGTTCTTCCAGATCCCAGCAGATCAAATCCACCAGTGTTTCTATATCGTTCTATAATATCAAGATTAAGTTCAATACATTTATCATCTAGAATCCCTGAAGCTCCACCTAAAAAACCATAAACCTTAGAACTTGCGTTTACACTAAACAATCCATCACATATTCCACATATAACGTTATGACCTCCAGGAGCAGGACCACCAGAAAGAACTACAGCAATAGTCATAGCTTTTTCTTCTTTTTTACCTTCATTTACAACCATCTTCAACGCTGGTTGTCCATATGTTGCTGGGAAAAGTTTTTTTATCATTTCTTTTTGTTCAGCATCTATAGAAGATTCCATCACAGCAATTTCTTGCGCTTCAGTATTTGATAGGCTCCTCAAAGATTTTGGATATCTAGGTTGATAAGATCTTCTAAATTTTTCAAAAGCAGTACTAGTTATCATATTTATCTCTCCTGTCCGACAGTTTTATAAAAACTTACAATTTATTTTCTATATCTTATATAAGTTCCAATCCAAGTCCTTTAAGTACATGTTCTATAGCTTCTTGTTCAGACAACCTTACTTGCCCAGCTGTATCTCTATCTCTAACAGTTACTGAAGAATCTTCTAAAGATTGGTTATCTACAGTTATACAGTAAGGAGTTCCTATTTCATCATGTTTTGCATACCTTTTTCCTATAGATTGGTTATCATCACAAACCACATTAATTCTTCTTTTTCTTAACGCTGCAGCTATTTTACGAGCTCGTTCTGGAAGACCATCTTTTTTTACCAATGGAAATACAGCAACTTTAATAGGAGCAAGCTTTGGACTAAGTTTCAGTAACACCCTTGTTTTTTCATTACCATTTGCATCCACACCAACTTCTTCAGTATAAGCATCAAGTAAGAAACAAAGTAGACTTCTTGTAAGTCCAGCTGAAGGTTCAATTACATAAGGAATATATCTATACCCTTGTTTCCCAGTATTTGGATCTTGTTTTTGAAGATCAAAATAACTAAGTTTAGTGTTTGATGCCTTAGAGTGTTTAGACAAATCATAATCAGTTCTTGAAGCTATTCCTTCAAGTTCATCCCACCCCCAAGGATACAGGTATTCTATATCGTAACAATCATCAGAGTAGTGAGCAAGTTCATCCTTATCATGTCTTCTTAATCTAAAATTATCCGGCTTATTTGCTAACTTTCGATACCACTCTATTCTTGTATTTTTCCAATAATCAAGATACTGAGCTTGAGTTCCTGGTTCAACAAAATACTCTAACTCCATCTGTTCAAACTCACAAGAACGGAATATAAAATGTTCTGTTACAATCTCATTTCTAAAAGATTTACCACATTGAGCTATTCCAAAAGGAATATGCATTGAAGTAGATTGAACGACATTTAAAAACTGAACAAACATAGCTTGAGCGGTTTCAGGTCTTAAAAATA
Organism: uncultured bacterium; assembly: GCA_902766925.1. Classification (GTDB taxonomy): domain Bacteria; phylum Bdellovibrionota_B; class Oligoflexia; order Oligoflexales; family CACXFL01; genus CACXFL01. Next base: position 39,675 of record CACXFL010000073.1, read on the forward strand.
CAGCGTTCTTATTAATAACAGACTCGATAGAATCTCTCAGTGTTTTTGAATCTGGAAAACTTCCCCCATCCTTAATAGAAGCTACCTTCTTTTCTATATCTTCAACAATTTGACCTATATAATCAATAGGGCCAAATCCAGCTCTAAACATCAGGTTAAAACTTCTCTCTTTACTTAAAAGAGTAGATCCACACTGAGGACAAACATATCCTCTATCACATACCCCAGTTAATTTCTTACCGGAACTTTTTCCACCTTGATAAAACTCTACAGTAGTTCCTACATCTACCTTAGTAGCTTTATCCGCACGGAAACGTTCCTTACAGTTTAGACAATCTACCAAAGGATCTGAAAATCCAGCAAGATGTCCTGAAGTTTCCCAAACCTTAGGATGCATCATAATAGAAGCATCAAGTCCAACTACATCTTCTCTCTCATATACCATCGAGTCCCACCAGGCTTGAGCTATATTTCTTTTCAGCTCTACTCCTAAAGGACCATAATCGTAACATGATTTAAGACCTCCGTATATTTCACTACTTTGGAATACAAAACCACGTCTTTTACATAATGAAACTATTTTTTGAACTAACTGATTCGAATCTTCATTTGAATTAATCTTAGTATCAGCCATTAAAAACCTTTCTATCTATAAGAACTTAAACTAAAACTCTCTAACCTAGGCATTCTAATACTTTTAGAAACTAAAACAAGTAAATACCCTTAGTAAGATCTAGCAAATACTGTTTTAACTCCACCTTCTTCTCCAGTAAAGATACATTTTCCCTTACTATCCCCAGGAAGAATACATCTTGGAGTAACTTTATAAGGATCTAGTTTTTCTTGAATAGTAGCTGAATCTTTAGCATAACAAACCGCAAATCCTGCTTTTTCAGATGCAAAATATGATCTAAATTCATCCAAGGAAGAAACCTCTACGGTATTATCTTCTCTATATTTTAAAGCTCTTTGATACAAATCTTCCTGAACAGAGCTAAGAACCTCTCCAATCTTTTCTACAAGTTCTTCCCTTGTCATAAAGATCTTATCACGGGTTTCTTTACTTCTTAGTGATACTACTACTTTTGAAGCAGCTATATCTCTAGCACCCACCATAACCCTTACAGGAACTCCACGTTTAATATTGTTCCAATTTCTTTCTCCACTGTTTGCCACCGAATCATCTACTTTAACCTTAACAGCCTCACCACAATAATTTCTGGATCTTAGTTCTCTAGCCAAACTAGAACAGTACTCTAAAACCACAGACCTATCCTCATCTCCCTTATATATAGGAATAATTACCACATGAACTGGAGCAACCCTTGGAGGAAGTACAAGACCATCATCATCACTGTGAGTCATTATAAGTCCACCTATAAGTCTTGTAGATACTCCCCAAGAAGAAGTCCAGGCGTACTCTTCTGTTCCAACTCTACTCATAAATTTTATATTCTGAGATCTAGCAAAATTTTGTCCTAGAAAATGAGATGTACCAGCTTGTAGAGCTTTACCATCTTGCATCATAGCTTCAATAGAATAGGTATTCACAGCTCCAGGGAATCTTTCTGAACTAGTTTTCTCTCCTTTAATTACAGGAATTGCAAGAGCTTCTTTTGCAAATTGTTCATATACATCAAGCATTTTTAATGCTTCAGTTCTAGCCTCTTGTGCAGTTTCATGAGCGGTGTGACCTTCCTGCCATAAAAACTCCGTTGTTCTTAAAAACATCCTGGTTCTCATTTCCCAACGAACCACATTTGCCCACTGATTTATAAGAATAGGAAGATCCCGGTAGGATTTAACCCATTTTGAAAAACTATCTCCAATAATTGTTTCACTGGTAGGTCTAACAATCAAAGGTTCTTCCAAAGGAGAGGTAGGAACAAGTTTACCGGATTCATCCTTAGCTAATCTATGATGAGTTACCACCGCACATTCTTTAGCAAAACCTTCGACGTGTTGAGCTTCTTTTTCTAAAAAAGAAAGAGGAATAAACAGTGGAAAATAAGCATTTTCATGCCCAGTTTCCTTAAATCTGGTATCCAAAATCTTTTGAATATTTTCCCACAGCGCATAACCGTATGGTCTTATAACCATACATCCTCTAACAACAGAAGGTTCCGAAAGATCCGAAACCTTAATTACTTGTTGATACCAACCTGGATAATCTTCAGATCTGGTAGGAGAAATAGCAGATGCATTTTTACCCATATATGATTAACCTTTCTCTTTATTTACAGTTCAAGTGAGAGAACCTCTTTTTCCACAGTTTTATAATCTATTTTTCCTACACCCGATAGAGGCATCGTGTCAACAACATGTAAGAATTTAGGTATCATAATAGGTTTTAATTCTTTTAATAATTCAGATCTTATCTTTTCAAAATCAACCTCGATATCAGTTACCAAAATAAGCTGACATCCTTTAACCGGATGTTCTTTAGGAACTACACAGAATTTTGTATCGTGAGGAAGATATTTAGACACTATTGATTCTATAAACATCAAAGAAATCATCTCTCCTGCTATCTTTACAAAACGTTTAAATCTTCCTTTAAAGAATATAAAACCATCTTCATCAATACTTACAATATCTCCAGTATCATACCAACCGTCTTTTAATACCGCAGCTGTTTTTTCAGGATCCTTATAATACCCCTTCATTACAGAATCCCCTTTTACAACCAATCTTCCTTGAGTTCCTACTGGAACTTCTTTATCTGATTCAATCTCCAAAACTTTAACTTGAACACTTTTCAGTTTAGTTCCTATAGATCCTTTTTTATTTTGTCCTGGAGAGTTTAAACACACTACAGGACTAAGCTCTGTAGCACCGTATCCTTCATAAATTATTTTTCCAAAATGAGTTTCATAATTTGTAACTATTTGTTGTGGAAGTTTATCTCCCCCCGCTATCAATATTTCAAGAGAAGCAAAGTCTTCTTTTTTAGCTTTAGAAAAATAAGCATGGAAGAAAGAAGGTATTCCTAAAAGTGCTGTAACTTTATATTTAGATAAACTATCTACTACAGTTTGAATACTCAATGGATTCGGATGACAAACATTCATAGCACCGACATATATAGGAAGCCATAAACTAGTTGTCATACCAAAAACATGAAAATAAGGAAGAACCGAGGCAAAAACATATGTATCTGGTAATTTCAACCTTTCTTGCATATCACTAATATTAGTTATAATATTCCTATGAGTTAAAGGTACAGCTTTAGGTTCTTTTTCACTACCACTGGTAAATAACATAACAGCTACATCATCATCATTTCCTATATTAATCTTATCTTTAAGTCCATCTACGCTCAGATCAGGTGTTCCAGTTTGATTCATCTCTTTCATAACACTCATAGCAGTCTGCATCATATCCTCAATAAAGATCACCCCTTCTGGTTGCGATACATTCAGTCTTTGAAACAGAAGTTTTGAGCTGATGAAATATTTCATCTCACACTTAGCTTTTGCATAATCCATATTTCTAGTAAGTCCTGTAGCATAATTTATAATTACAGGTACCTTACCTTTATTCATTAAGATCGCAAGTTTAACTATTAAATGAACGGAAGAATCAGGAAGTATTATCCCTAAAAATTGCTCGGTTTTAAACCTTGGATCCATAGCAATCATTTTAGCTACTACCAAGGAACGCACCAGAACATCCCTATATGTCAACGTTTGATTAGAATCATAATCTATAATACATGGTTTAGAGGAATATTTTACAGCTTGTTCAATAAATATTTTCTGAAGACTCACTTTTTTCTCCTACCAACAAAAACCTTCCAGATGATATCTTTGATCACCATCACGCATACAAAAACGGCTATATAATTAAGACATAACTGTAAAAAAAACGCAATAAGCTTATCTGGATCTTAAAAAATAATCTAGATCTTTTATTTTTATACCCTAATAGGTATAAAGAAACCGAGTGGGGTATCTTCCGTAGAAGATACCCCACCAAATTTTCCATAACACATATCTATGATGTACCTAGAAATACGTATTAACTAACTTATCAAGCCTCTTCTTTATCAGAGTAGTACTTAGCTAATCATTAGCATGAAGTTGTTGAAAAACTCCAGATATTTTATCAAGTAAGCCTGACTTTAACCCTCCATCAAAGAAGTTTTGTACAAACGAATCAATACTTCCACTTGAAAGTAAATCAGAAAACATTGAAGAGTTAAGTAAAGAACTTATACCTGATCCAGATCCTGATCCAGATCCTGATCCAGATCCAGAGTTATTGGATTCTTCCATATATTTAGCTACTAGTTGTAAAATAGCTATAAAAGCTACAGCTCCACCACCTGTAAGTGTTCCTGCCATTAAAAGTACTAAAAACTCTTGAACAAGCTCATTATTAATACCTAGATCCGAAAGAGTTCCTCCTGTTATAGCAGACATCAAAGTAGACATACCAAAATCACCATTTGAAAGTAGTCCTGTTATAAAACTTGAAAGTTCTAACTTTTCGTTATCACTTACTGGAAGAGCTTCAATAGAATCGTATAAATCTACTACATTATCACCATTTAAATCTTTGTTATTATTTTCTTGAGCATAATCATATGAATATGATGATTTGCTATCAGTATAGTTATCTATTTCTTTTAAACTATCTTGAGCTTTTGTAGAATCAGAATCTGAATCAAAACCAGAACTTTGATCTTTATCTGGATATTCTAGATTAAGTTGAGATTCATCTGAACATGATATTAACCACATACCTAAAACTAAGGATAGCGTGATAGATAAAAATAGTGATGCTTGTTTCATATTAAAATCCTCTATGCAATTTAACATCTTGATTTAACCTGGAGTTCGGAAAAGTTTTTCTAAAAAATTAACCTCTTTTTTACTATTCGTACAACATTTTGGTTTTATTGATAAAAACGCTAAAAAAATAAAATAAATTAACATATAAAATTAATTATGTTTAAAATATCTCTTTCAAACTTTAATATTTAACCGATAACAACACTGCTAAGATACAGTTAAAGATATGAGTAAAAAATGACTGATTTAAATACTAAACCTAATACGAATATTAACTCTATAAATCTTGAGTCTTTTATAAGGGTAGTTCATGATTTTCCTAAAAAGGGAATAAATTTTAAGGATATAACCCCTCTTCTTTCAGATAAAGTAGCTTTTAGTTACTGTATAGAAAAGCTCTCTTCTTTTATTAAAGAATCTAATATAGGACCTATAGATAAGATTGCTTCGCCTGAATCAAGAGGATTTATACTAGGAGCATCTCTTTCTTTAACACTTGGTACCGGTTTTATTCCTATTAGAAAAACAGGAAAACTTCCATATAAGACATTCCAAGCAAGTTATGCTCTAGAATATGGAAGCGATTCCCTGTATATACATCAAGATGCCTGTTGTAAGGGAGAAAGAGTTTTGATTGTAGATGATATCTTAGCTACTGGAGGAACTGTTAACGCTTGTCGTGAACTTATAACAAAATGCGAAGCTACAACTATTGGAGCTTGCTTTCTTGGAGAAATAGTGGCTCTTTCAGGTAAGAATAACATTAAAGATATACCCTGTCTTTCTCTTCTTAGTTGGTAGATATTCCAGGATAGTAACTAGAATCTCTTCTAGCTACTATCCTGTTTTTACATTATATATGTTATTCAATTTATATTTTACCAAATAAAAACTTAAATTTTTTATCCATCTTTTATATTGCTTCCATATTATTTTTTACATCTAATTCACATAAAAACCTAATATAATCTAAAGACTAGTCGATAAGATCTATGAGTATGTTTTTTTTAAATAGGTCAATGGATTTAGTTTAGTATGAACGATAGTAATAATTTTTTACAACTTTCAGAGGCTATTAAAAAAAGTCCTGTACTTTTTTTATCAGTATCTGGAGTTTCTATAGTTTTTCAATGTGAGGTTATAACCTTACATGAAAACAGTATCGTTTTAAAAAATTCTATCCCTTACGAATATATAAACGCTGTAAAAAAATCAGAACTTTTTGATCTTCAACTCGGAAGTCTTCGTCTTCAATCTACATCTATACAAAGTAACGGAAAAGATATAATCTTTCCTTTTAATGATATTTCATCTATAGAAAACACAAGAAAATCCTCTAGATTTACATTCTCTCCTCAAGAAAACGTAGCTTGTGAACTAGTTAATCCATATGATAAAAAAACCATCTTAAGAAAACAACTCCTTGATATGTCTAGTTCAGGACTATCACTTATAACTTTCTATGAATCAAATCTTTTTACAAAAGATTTAAAATTAAATCTTACTATCTTGATAGAAGGAAGACTCTACTCTAAAAGAGAAGGAACTGTTGTATACTCTAGAATAATTTGTGATACTAAAGGAAGATTAAAAAAACATATCGGTATTAAAACAGCATAATGTCTTACATATATTTTTAAGAGTTAAAATAACTTTTAGTAGTACTCTATTTCTGATAAACTAGAAGTGAGACGATACCATTTTTACCTGTTTAAATATCCCTATGGGAATAAGCAGGGTATTTTTTTCTTTATAGAGGAAACCTATGCATACTCAGGATGGAAAGATTTTTGTTAATAGAACCTTGGATCTATCTTCAATTAAAGCTGTAGGATTTGATCTAGATCATACACTTGTAAGATATAGAAGAGAAAATTTTGAAGCACTAGCATTCAAAAAGACCTTAGAAAAGTTTATAGAAGCTGGATACCCTGAGGAACTTTTATCTTTAAAATTTGATCCTACTTTTGTAATACGAGGACTTCTAGTAGATCCTGTGAGAGGGAATATTCTAAAAGCTGATAGATATAAATATGTAAAAATAGCTTTTCATGGAAAAACTCCTCTATCAAGAGAAGAAAGACACTCTATCTATAACAATGGAACATTAAAAATTTCTAATTTTATCTCTGTAGATACTTTCTTTGCACTATCTGAGAGTCAACTCTTTATAGAATTAGTTGATTATATGGATAAGCACCCTGGAAAAATTCAAAAAAGTTACAATGAAGTGTATAAAGAACTTAGATATTTTATAGATACTTCCCATAAAGATGGAAGTATTAAATCTCAAGTGTATAAAAGTCCTGATACCTATCTTATAAGAGATCCTGATCTTCCGTTAACACTAAGGAGAATGATAGACAGCGGTAAAAAACTTTTCCTACTTACAAACTCTGAATGGACTTATACAGATTTTATGTTATCTTTTGCCTTAAACGATCATCTAGATGAGTTTCCGAGTTGGAAAGATTACTTCTCATATATTATGGTAGGATCCGGAAAACCTGATTTTTTCACCAATAGACAACCTTTCTTCGAGGTTATGACCGAAGCTAGCGAGCCGGGACTGTTGAAGATGTTTTCAGGTACACTTGAACAGGGAAAGGTTTATCTAGGAGGAAATGCTACTTATTTTCAAGAACTAACAGGTCTTAAAGGAGATGAGATTCTATATGTAGGAGATCATATCTTTGGGGATATTATAAATTCAAAAGGGTTATTTAACTGGAGAACCATGCTTATTGTAGAAGAGCTTGAAGAAGAGTTAAAAAAGTTAGAACAAATAAAAGATGATCTTCATCAGGTACTGGAACTTATCTCAAAAAGAGAAGCACTGGATGAGAATATCCAATCTTTAAGAAATCAACTTCAGTTTATTTTAAAACAAACTACTAGTACTAAAAAATCTGAAAAAACTTCTAAAATGGAAGAAGAACAAGATAAACTCTATGATAAACTAGCTTTACAGGAAAGTATCCTTGATCAACTCAATGATTCTATAGATAGATCTATTAAAGAAAGAGAAAATATGTTTCACCCTGTTTGGGGTGAGCTTATGAAAGCAGGACTTGAAAAATCTAAATTTGCTCAGCAAGTAAAAGAGTACAGTTGTCTTTATACTTCTAAGGTTACAAATTTTCGTTACTACTCTCCGTTTAAAAAATTTATTTCCTTGTATGACACCTTACCTCACGAAGTATTACTGATTAAAGCTTCTACTCCTATATAAATTACATTATTTTAAGAACTAACTAATAAAAAAA